>JACZVE010000007.1 GCA_022572825.1 SAR324 cluster bacterium | reverse complement strand
GGATTGGAATCGATTATCCTGACCTTCAGCGCCGGGGAGTCCGCCGTCCTGCTGGCACTACCTGTGGCTCTGGATTCAGACATGATGCAATTCCCTGGCGGACCCCGGGGCTCCATTTGATCCAGCTTCAGCCGGCCGGAGGATTTCAGGCCAATTTACCGATTGCCGTCGCAATCGGCCGCGCGTTCACCCCGAAGAAGGGCATCCGGATTGTACCAGATATGCTCCCCAATGGTTATGGTAATCCGCAGGATCAATTCCTCCCGGTACTTTGCGTCGGAATTCCGTGAGGGCCTATGAATAACGCGCCGGCCCGCGCATGTTCACCCCGGCTGCGCCGGCGCCGGGGGCTGTCCCGTGGCGGCCACGGATACCGTCCACGATGTGGCGTGCCGTGGCGGCCACGATGTCATCGGCGTGAATGCCCATCCTGTGGTAGAGCGACTCGATGTCGCCCGATTCACCGAACTCGGTCACGCCCAAGGCGACCTGTGGCACTTCCAGCGCCTCGCCCAGCCACTGCAGGCTGAGCGGATGCCCGTCGATCACCGAGATGAGGGGATGGCGTTCCTCGGGGGGAATGAGCTCGAAGAGGTAGGGTTCCTCGCTCTGCCGGTCCGCCAGCCTGCTCCGCGTATACGCGCGCCAGCCCTGATACAGCCGGTCCGGGCTGGTGACCTGAATCACGTTGGCATACACGCCCTCCTCGCGCAGCTGATCGCTGGCAGCCAGGGCCTGCGCGGTCATCACGCCGGTGGAGATCAGGTTGAACCGATGCGCGCGAGGATAGTCCGGCACGCCACGGTAATCCCGCAGCCAATAGCCGCCTTCGACCACCTGCCGTTTCCACCCCCCATCCGCGGGCAGTTCTGGCTGCTGCAGCGGATTGGTGCTCAATCGCAAATACAGCGAGCGGCCGCCTGCGCGGTCCTGAAGCTGATCCAATCCCCAGCACAGCAGGATTTCAAGCTCCTTGGCAAAGCTGGGCTCATAGTAGTGGAAATCCGGAAATCCCATGCCCAGCAGTGGCGTGATGAAGCTTTGATGGGCGCCGCCCTCCGGCGAGAGCGTGACGCCAGAAGGTGTACCCACGAGAATGAAGCGCGAGTTGCTGTAGATGGCATTGGCCAACATATCCAGCCCGCGCTTGAGAAACACGTCGTAGACGGTGCCGACCGGAAAGAGCATGTTGCCGTTGAGCTCCTGGGAAAGACCCAGCGCGGACAGCAGGGAGAAGAAGTTATTCTCCGCGATGCCCAACTCGATGTGCCGGCCCGCCGGCACCTCCTTCCAGCGAAACGGGGAGGTGAGGTGGTATTTCTCGTAGAAATCCGGGCGGCTCTCCGGTTGATAAATGCCGACGCGATTGATCCAGCCACCGAGATTGGTGGAAATCGCCACGTCCGGCGCGGTGGTTACGATTCGCTCGGCCAGTCCCCGCACACGCGAAAGCTCCATCAGGATCTGTCCCAAGGCTCCCTGGGTGGAGACCGCCTGCTTATAGCGCAGACCCAGCTCGGCGGGCACGGGTATCCGCGGCGGTGCGGTGAGCACCTTGGGCTGGCGGCTGGCATGGATCGGCGCCGCTTCCAGCAGGGCCTGCACACCCTTGGGATCGCCCAACCCGGCCAGCAGGTCGAATTCCTGGCCCGGTTTGATGTCGAAAGATTCCCGCAGCACCTCGATTTCCTGGTTGCTCAGCAGGCCCGAATGGTTATCCTTGTGACCGGCCAGGGGCAGCCCGTAGCCCTTGATCGTGTATGCGAGAATCGCCACGGGGCGATCGGGAATGCCCGCGGCACGATCAAAGGCCTCGCAGATCATCTGCATGTCGTGACCGGCCAGGTGCATGATCGCCGCCTTGAGGTCCTCGCCGTTGAACCTGGCGATAAGTGCGCGGGCGTCTTTGGAGCGGTTTCCCACCTGTTCCAGGAGTTGTTCCCGGTAGTCATCGGGTGGCAGGCGCAACAGCGTCTGGTACTCCGCATTTCCCACGTCATCGAACCACCGCTTCAACTCCGTTCCGCCGGGCTGCTCGAACAGGTTGATCAGGGAACGGCTGTACTTGAGAACGATCACCTCCCAGCCGAAAGAAACGAAGATCTCGTAAAGCTGACGGACGCGATTCAGGTTGAGCAGCTTGTCCAGGCTTTGCCGGTTGAGATCGATGATCCACCACAGGTTGCGCAGGTTGTAGTTCTGGCCCTCCACCAGGGCTTCGTACAGGGTGCCCTCCTCCATCTCCGCGTCGCCCATCAGGGATATGTAGCGGCCCGGCTCCTGCTGCTGCGGAAAATGGCGGAACGCGTACTCCTGCACCAGGGCGCTGAACAACACGTTCACCCCGCCCAGCCCCACCGAACCGGTATTGAAGTGCACCCCGTCGCTGTCCTTGCGGCGGCTGGGGTAAGACTGGATGCCGCCGAATTGCCGGAACTGGGCCAGCTTTTCCGGCGCCAGGTTGCCCAGCATGGCCTGCAGGGCGTGGTAGGCGGGAGAACTGTGAGGTTTGAGCGCCAGGCGGTCCCGCGGCGTCATCACGCGGCACATCAGTGCGGTCAACAACGACACGACCGACGACGTACTGGCCTGGTGTCCGCCCACCTTGATCTGGTCCGGATTGGGCCGCACCTTATTGGCGTAATGGATCAGATAGGTGGAAAGCCACAATGCCTTCCTTTCCACCTGCTCCAGCAGCTTCAGTTCCTTCTGGGTGATGGGCTTCAGGGAGCCATTCAAGTGAGTACCCCCCGCGATGTGGGTTCGAGGTCGCCGATATACCGCGGGCGCGCCGTCCGGACGGGTATGTAGTGCCGGGTATAATCGCCGCGCCTGCCTATAACATCAATCTTTCCGGCTGTTCCAGCACCTCCCGGAAAGCGTCGAGAAACTTCGCTCCCGTCACGCCGTCCACCGCGCGGTGATCGGCCGACAACGTGGCCTTGAGCAGCCGCCGCAAGACGATGCGCCCATTTTCCCCGGTCGGGCGCTCCACCGGGCGGGCGATCGCCAATATTCCCACCTGGGGTGGATTGATGATCGCGGCGAACTCCGCCACCGGGTACATGCCCAGATTGCTGATAGTGAAGGTGCCCCCTTGCAGATCCGACTGCGACAGCTCGCGCCGCCGTGCCTTCTCGATCAGCTCGGCAGTCTCGCGGGCGATGCGGCCGATGCTTTTCAGGTGGCAATCGCGCACCACGGGGGTGACCAGCCCGTCGTCTATCGCCGTGGCGATCCCGATATGGACGCCCGCGTAGCGGCGCAAGCCAGTGTCCGAATACGTTGCGTTGAGGCTGGGCACCCGTTCCAGTGCGAGGGCGGTGCCTTTGATCATCAGGTCGTTGACGCTGATTCGGCCCTCCTCGAATGACTGATTGAGCCGCTCGCGCAACGCCAGGGCATCGCTGACGTCGATCTCGGCCGTCATGTAAAAATGCGGAATAGTCGCCTTGGCCTCCGCCATGCGCCGCGCTATGGTACGCCGCAAACCGCTGAGCGGAGCCTCCTCGTATTCCGACGGACCCGTCGCCGCCACGCCCGCCGGAGACGGAGGGGATGGGGCAGGCCGCCTAGCCTCCGCCCCCACCACGGGCGCGGATTGAGCGGAAGCATCGGTCGGGGGCCCGGACATCGCGTCCACGAATGGCTGCAGATCCGCCATGACGATCTTCCCGCCGATGCCCGATCCCTGCACGCCCGCCAAGTCGATGCCCAACTCGTCTGCAACGCGCCGGGCCAGCGGCGAGGCCCCCATCGCGGCTGCCGGAGACGGCCGGGAAGGGCCCGCCGGTGGCGTGCGCTGTATCATTTGCACCACATTGGAACCTTGAGCGGACGGTGGCACGGATGCAGGCGGCGCTTGCACGGACACAGGCGGCGTTGACGCGCCGGCGGCCGCTCGTTGGTCTTCGGCGCCCGGTGCAGCCGAAGACGGCTGGACCACTTCCCCCGCCTCGCCGATCAGGCAGATCACCGCGTCCACCGGCACCACTTCCTGCTCCTCGGCGCGGATTTCCACAATGAAGCCCGCCCGGGGCGCTTCCACCTCCACGATCACCTTCTCGGTTTCCACCTCGACCAAGGGCTCGCCCTTATCGACGGTGTCGCCGACCGCCTTGAGCCAACGGCTGATGGTGGCTTCCGTCATCTCGTCGCTCAGCTTGGGCAGCCGCACTTCAAGGGCCATCGCAACTCCTTTCCCATCGTGTCCTGCAAGATACCACCAATGTGCCGCCGTCTCAAACCGCCGGGCCGGCGCACTCCGGGAGGCGGAATCACGCCATGCCGCCCCCTCCCCTGCCGCAAGGCAGGCGAGGCCGATCGAGCGGCCACGCTGTATCGATATTGCCACAGGGCGGCTGGGCCTTAGGCGGCCTTGTGGGCCCCGCGCCGTTCCGTGGGCGTTGTGAGGGAGTAATCTTCGCGGCGGTGGCGCTTGCGCGGCAGGCGCATTCCCTAGTCGCCCCGCCGCCGCAGTGTCCGGCTCTCGCGCGGCTGGCCGAAATGCTGCATGGACCGATCCATCGAAGCACGCGGCGCCAGCCCGCGCGGCGATCGTAGCCCAAGGTTCCCTGAGCGCGCATTGGCCGGAATTTTGCAGCGATCTATTTCATAATAATGACCACATATTTCAGATCGAACGTTTCAATACCTATTAAAACGCGACTTCGTGTAACGTGCCGGCAACGAGGATTGTCATGATAGAACAGAACCTCGCGGGCTTTGTGCAACGCCGCTGCCGCGTGCTGGTGCGCCTGGCCATCGCAGCGGTGCTGTCCGCAAGCATGGTCGGCGCGTTGCCCGGTGCCCGCCCGGCCCGCGCGCAGAACGAAATATTCGACCTGGCCTCTTTCTATCAGACGGACCTGCGCGCCTTGGCGATGGGCAACGCGTACGGCCCCGTGGCGCGGGGGGAGGGCGCGCTGCTTTACAACCCCGCGGGGCTGGTACAGTTCGACCGGGACATCAAGATCGACGCGAGCCTGGCGGTCGAGGGAGAGCAGGGAGACTTCTTCAGCGACACGGTGGATCAGTTGACGGAATCTCCCTCCCCGCAGGAGGTAAAGGCGTACCTCAGCAAATACAACGGTACCTCTCAATTTTACCGCGCCCAGACCTTCGGGAATTTCGTGGCCAATCTGGCCGATATTAACGTGGGGTTCGGTGTGGGCGTGATGACACAGACTCGCTTTGAATTTGTGTTCACCGACGCCAATAACGACGGCTACACCTTTCCTGATGGAAACCAGGACAGTCTGACGCTCAATCAGGATGAGCTCGACATAAACTTTCTCTCCTTCGCCTTTCAGATATTCGACGGACAATTGCTGATAGGTGCGACCGCGAAAAGTTTTACCCTCACGAGGGAATCCTCAACGGCATTTTTCGATACTATCAACGATATCGACCTGGCGGGTGCGGTTCCGGACACCTACGACGCCAGCGGCTTCGATCTGGGGTTCATCTGGCGGCTGGAGACCTTGTCCTTCCTGCGCGGTCAAATCAGCGTGACCGCCCTCAACGTGGGCGGCATTACGCTGGAAAACCAGACCAATGATCCCACCAAGACCCTGGAGGTGCCGGCGACCTACAACGTGGGGATTGCAATTAGCCCGGAGCTTCCCTGGAGCCCGGTGCACCTGCTGCTGAGCGTGGAGTTGGAGGACGCTACCGGCGCGATCAAGGTGCGCGATCCCCTTGACGGGCTCGATCACGACCGCAGCACGACGCAGCGCCTGCACGCCGGGGCGGAGCTGGGCATCTGGCGCACCTCCACCGGGAACAATGTGCTGAACGCGCGCGTCGGCTCCCACCGAGGCCGCGCCGCATTCGGATTCGAGCTGAACCTCTTCTCGGCGCTGCGCATCCTCTACACCCAATACGGGGACAACTTCGGTCACGAGGACGCCAAGGAATTGCACGAATTTGAGGCCGTGCAGATCAGCTTCGGGTTCGGGTTTTAGGGGCGATCCTGCCTGGCGGAGATACCCGCGCGTGGGAAGGATGCCTCGTAGGCCGCGGGTATCGGAAAGTGTCCGCGCCGGTCCAGCAGCCCGGAATTGCGGACGCCAGGGGTTGGGCGCCGCTCAATCGACCGGGGATCGCCGCTAATCGTAGCCGAACAGCCAGCGCGTGGTGGCGGTGTGGATGTTCTTCACCGAATGGCGGGTGTTGCGCGGGATGTACAGCTCGTCTCCTTCGTGCAACTGAACGCGCTGCCCGCCGACCGTGCATTCCAGCCGCCCTTCCATCACCGTCACCAGCTCGTTGGTGCCGTGCACGAAGTCGTTCCACTCCTGCCCCGGCCGATCCACGAACAGCCGGCAGTCAAACCCGCGCTCCCGCCAGTCGCGGGCCACCGCCCCTCGATCGACGGGGTTGGAGAATTTCTTGCGGTTGATCAGCTCCATGGGAAATAAACCGACGAGAAGGTAATCATACGAAGTTGCGTTTTGATAGCCATTAACGGATAGGCTCCAAAACCCTACCCCCGCCTGACCACTAAAAGCGGACGGACACCCTCGCGGAAACAGCCGGTCTCGCGACCGCTTTTAGTGGTCAGGCTTCCCCTCTCCGTGCACGGGGAGGGGAGCTTGCTACTGAAGTTCCGCAATACACTTTGCCTACCATCGGTGTAAGCCCCCCCCCTTCTCTGCATGCGGGGAAAGGGGGAGAAACGCGGGCGAGCGTTTCAAGGGGGGGATGGGGTTGAATCAAGACAGCGATCTCGCTTAACCATTTGGAATTTCCGCATTGGAATTTTTTGCAAGCAACTCGGTATGACGCCCCCAACGAGGCAAGGCGAGGCCGCCTTGCGCCGCGGCACTCGCCCGGCACCGGAAACTCCGGCCTCATCGCGCAGGGAGCAGGGCGTCGGCGAGCTGTCCGAACGCATCGATGGCCGTGCAGCCGTCGGCCATGGTGCCGAATCCATAGCGTGCATGAATGAACGGCACACCGGCGCATTCGGCGGCGATGCGGTCCGCGTCGGTATCGCCGACGTAAAGCGGGGCGGCAAGAGCGTTTCGGGCAATCAGGCGACGCAGATTTTCCGCCTTATCGCTCCCCGTGTCGCCGTGGCACACCGAGTCGGTGAAAAGCGGGGCCAGCCCGTAGCAGGCAAGAAACGTCTCGATATACCCCCGCTGGCAGTTGCTGACGATAAACAGCCGGAAGCGATTCGCCAGCACGCTCAAGCCCGAGGCCACGCCTGGATACAGACGGCCACCCCGCTTGCGCAGCAGGCGCCCCTCCTCCGCATAACACGCCCGGACAAGAACATCGCGTCGCGCCTCTGCCAGCCCCGGAAACACCGAGGTGCAGATTTCTCCGTGTGTCTTGCCCATGACGGCGGCGATGTCCGCCGCGGTGATGACGCGCCCGCCCTCGCCCAGGTGCCGCAGTGCACGCGTCCAGGCCGCCGCCACCGTATCCGTAGCGTCCCATAGCGTGCCGTCCAGGTCGAAGATCAGGCCGTCCGGGGTTACGCCCGTTTCGGGAAGCTCCATGGATTTCGCGAAGCCTGGCCGCACATTCAGCGCTACGTTGATTCGGGTTGCCGTACAAACAGTTGATAGAAGAACCCTACCTCGGGATTTTGAGCGGAGGCCTCGAGGATGAGGCCGTGACGCAAGGCGTGCCACGCCAGCCAGTGGAACAATATCTCTTCCGGATTGAAAACGCGCTGGCGGGCCTGCTCGAGCAATACATGCAGCAATGTTTCTTCCACCCCCTCTGCTTCGGCGGGCGTCTGGAGGTGCGTCTTGGCAACCCTTTCGCAGAACGGTGGGTTCCACTCCATCATGGGATCGATGTCCGCATCGACAAAGCCCACCTTGATCAGGTCCTGCCCGGCGAGAATGCCCGGCCATAATCTATCCACCAGCTCGCCCAGTTCCTGAAACAGCAGCCGGGTGTCCGCCTTTCCCGCGGCGGGGGAAACGTTGACGAGGCGCAGGCGGATGACCAGTAGAATCCCTTCCGCATCGAGCAGGCGCGCGGCCATGCCGAACTGGGGGCCGATCGCCTCGGCCGTGACGTAATCGAACACTTGCAACGCCGTAATCGCCCGGAATGTCTCGCGCAGATACTTGGTGCGGGAAAAGTCCGACGGGTAGGATTGCATGGGGTTGATGATCGCATCTTCCAGGTAGGTCGCCTGGATGTACAGGCGGTCCAGCAATGCAGGGCGCTGTTCATGGATGATTTCACACACGATGCCCGGCCCGTCACCCACGTCCAGGAGGGCCTCCTGCTCGTCCAGGCGCGGCAGCAGCACCCGGAGGATCGTATCTTCCAGATGAGAATACAGTGCCCTGTTTACCGCCAGGCGGTCCCGCTTCCACCCGATCATATCCATGAAGAACGAGAAGCTGGCGTATCCATCCATCTGGCTGATAACCCGCATTTCGCCGATGCGGGACAGCGTTGGCTTAATCTGCGGGTACTGGTTGATGACATCCGTGAACTCTGTGTAGGAAAGGCGCAGCAAGATTGCGGGATGGTGCTTTTTTACCTGCGCCGTGGCCGTGGCCGGGGTGCGGTTGAAAAAAGAAATCTCGCCAAGCAGCGTCACCGGGCTGCGCTCTCCGACCACGTCGACCCGGTCCTGGGAGTCAAAGCTGATGATAATTTGGCCTTCCACAAGGAAGTAGATAAAATCGTCGACCTGTCCCTGGGTGAGAATCACTTCCTCCGGCTCGTACTCCACGAGCTCGGTACGGCGCGTGAGGGACAATATCGCCGTCCCCTCCAATCCGTACTCATTGAGAACACCCATTACGGCAGTGCGGTAGTCGCGGAGGGCGGAAATTTGTTCCAGCAATCTCATGGGATTCCGGGCACGTATCAGGAAGTGAGCGAAATCACGCCTTCGCGAGGCGAAGATCGTTGCTGTCCAGCAGGATCGTCACCGGCCCGTCATTGACCAGATGCACCTGCATGTGCGCGCCGAACCTGCCCGCGATAACGCCGGAGAGGTGCTCGCGGCAGATTCGCACGAACCCTTCGAACATCTCCCGCGCCGCGGCCGGTTCCAGCGCGCCGGAGAACCCGGGCCGTCGGCCCTTGCGGCAATCGGCGTATAGCGTGAATTGAGGCACCAGCACCAGCCCGCCCCCCGTTTCCACGAGAGAGCGGTTCATGCGGCCGTGCTCGTCTGCAAAGATGCGCAAATGTATCAGCTTGTCCGCCATGTGCTCAAGCACACCGGCCACATCCTCGCGGTTGAACCCCACCAGACAAAGCAATCCGGGCCCTGCTTGCTCGGTGGCCATCCCCTCCCATTCAACCCAGGCTGTTGCGACCCGTTGTATCAATACGCGCATAAGCTCCACTGCGATCCCATAATCGCCGGGGACGCAACGAGTGGTCCACGATTAGATGAAATTCCAGACAAAGGGAAGAACTAGCGCGGAATCTACCGCCTAATCAGGATGCGGCCCCCACCTCGCGGGTCCAACGCACTGAAGTCCAACACCGCTTTACCGTCGAAGACTTCGGGATCGCGCTGTACGACAGTCCAGTACGTGTGCAGCGCGGGCACCAGCACGTCATGCGGAATCACGAGTTGTTGCCGGCCCGGCAAGCGCACGCTCAGCAGAAACGGATCGCCACTGTCCACCACGATGCGTTCCAGCGCGGAAAATCCCAGTCGCGCCAGCGCTTCGACCGCGGCCCTGCCCCGTTCCAGGGCCGCATCGCTCAGGGGTCGGCCCGCCACGGCCGGCGTCTTGATACCCCTGATCAGCGGAAGCCCTCTGGCGCTTCCGCCCTGTTCGTCCGCGGCTGAGCTGACCGAAAGGACGATATCGTCCGCATCCACCGTGGCGAAGCGGCCATCGGGCAGCGCCACGCGCAAGTGTGCGCGCCGTTCACGGACCCGGATAGCCAGGCGGCCCGGATAGAGCCGTCGCACATCGGCGGAGTACACCCGCGGCAGTGCCGAGATCCGCCGGGCAATCTCATACGGATCCACCCGATGCATGGGGAGGCCGGCGGTCAGACGCCCCGCCTTCAGCAGCACTTCGGCGCTGAGCGTGCGGTTGCCGGAAACGGTCACCTCCTGCAGAGGCCCACGCCACATCGCCACGCCTGCGATGATCAGCCCGGCAAGCAGCCATCCCATCGCCCCGGCGAACACCAGCCGCCACGGTCGGAGCCAGGCCGATCCCAGCAAAGCGAGGCGGCCTCGCTGGCCCTCAGCCCTTTGCGGCGCGGGTGGCAGATAGGGCGTAAAACCTTGCGGAAGAAGGCTCTCGTTGCCTTTGCGGTGGGCTTTGTTTCCGTGGCGGGAGGGCTTCCTGCTCTTCGCCCCGCTCCGCGATTTATAATCCCGCATACACTGAGTTGCTTTTGGATGCAGCCGCACGCTATCCGCTTCGTGCGGCTAGGGGCGGGGAACTGCGCCGCGTGTTTTGCCGAGGCGTGTCGTGCCGGCTCATGAGCCGAGCGGGAGGACCTGCATTTCCAACTCCAACGTCACCCCAATTCGCCTATAAACGGTTTCCCTGGCCAAGTCAACGAGCGCCAGCACTTGCGCCGCCGTGGCATCGCGGCGGTTGACGATAAAGTTTGCATGCTTCTCGCTGATCTGTGCGTCGCCGATCCGATGGCCCTTCAAGCCCGCCTCGTCGATAAGCTTGGCCGCAAAGTGGCCGGGCGGATTCTTGAACACCGAGCCGCAATTGGGGAAATCCCGCGGCTGGTGCTCGCGCCGCCACTGCTGATACCGCTGGCGGCGAGCGCGGATTTCGCGGTCGGCCATCGGCCGCAGGCGAAACGTGCCGGCCAGTACGAACCGCCCCTCGTTGCCGCACAACGTGGAGTGACGGTAGGCGAACGCGAAATCCTTTGCGAGCGCCTGGCACACGCCCCGCTGCGGATCGAAGAAGCGCACCGCCTCCAGGAACGCGGCGGTCTCCCCGTCGTGCGCTCCGGCGTTCATGGCAATGGCGCCCCCGATGGAACCGGGGATGGCGACCAGATATTCCATCCCCCCCAGCCCACTCAGCCGGCATTGCTCCACGAACGCTGCGTTGGTCAGCCCCGCGCTGGCGGTCGCCGTCCCCTGCGCCGCATCCGCCTGCAGATGACGGAACGCTTTGCCCAGCCGCAGGACCGCGCCCCGCAGTCCCGCGTCGGGCACGAGCACGTTGGATCCCTTCCCCAGCATGTGCACGGGCAAGGCGCGCTCCCCGACGAACTCGAACAGCGCGGCCAGGTCGCCCTCGCTTTCCAGATCCACCAGGGCCTCTGCCGGGCCGCCGATGCGCAGCGTGACGGCTTTTTTCAGGGGGGCGTCCCGCCGGACGGTGGATGCCGTCAGCCGTGTCTGCAATTCCGCCCGCCAGTCGGCCTTCATGACTGCATTCCCAGCAGCAGCGGCCCCAGCCCGGTAATGTCCCCCGCCCCCAGTGTCAGCAGCACGCCGGGCGGTATCTCCCCCGCCTCGACGCGGGGTACCAGCTCGCGCCAGTGGGGGAGGAAGTAGCTGGCCCGATGCCCACGCAACCGATCCACCAGCATGCGCCCGGATACGCCCTCGACGGGCCTTTCCCGCGCGCCGTAGATCTCGGTTACGTAAATGCGCGTGGCCGGGCGCAGGGCCTCGGAAAACGCGTCGGCAAAGTGCGCCGTGCGGGAATAGAGATGCGGCTGAAATATCACGGTGAGCGGCTCACCATGGGTGACCAGGAAAGTCTCCAGCGTCGCCCGGATTTCGGTCGGGTGGTGCGCGTAATCGTCATAAACTTCCAGCCCGGCCACGCGGCCCAGGTACTGTTGGCGTCGCTCCACGCCGCGAAATTCCCCCAGTGCCGCCAGGAGAGGCGTCTCGGGCATTCCCAGTTCCATAGCCAGCGCGAACACCGCGCACAGGTTCGCCGCGTTGTGGCGCCCGACGAGCGGGCTGGCCAGGCGCCATTGCCGCCCCCGGCGGATGAGCACCAGCGCGGTGCCGTTCCTGTCGAGCCGCTCGACGTGCACACGCACATCCGCCTGCTCCGCCGTGCCGTAGGACACGGTCCGTCCGGGCCAAGCGCGGCACAGGTGCTCGGCCGCCGGGTTATCCGCGCCATAGACGAGCACGCCGCCGGGCGGCAGGCGCCGCAGAAATTCTCCGAAAGCAGCGACCAGGTTGTCCAGCGAGCCGTGATGGTCCAGGTGATCGGCTTCTATATTGGTCAGCACGATCGCTTCGGGCGCGAGGTGCAAAAAGCTCCCGTCGCTCTCGTCCGCCTCGCAAACCAGCCAGGCACTGCCGCCCAGGCGATAGTTGCGGCCGTTCAATTGCGCCACGTGTCCCCCCACCAACGCGGTGGGATCCCAGCCGGCGGCGGTCAGTACGTGTGCCAGCGCGGCGGTGGTGGTGGTTTTGCCGTGAGTGCCGCAGACGGCAATCGTGCGCTGCCCGGCCGCCAGCCTTGCGAGCAGTTCGGCCCGGTGTATGGCGGGTATCCCCAGGCGCTCGACCTCCCCCCAGATCGCGTGGTCCGCCCCGATGGCCGTGGTATAGACCACCGCGTCCGCGCCCTGCAGGGCCTGCGGCACATGCCCCACGCGAACGGGAATGCCCGCGGCACCCAGCGCCTCCAGGGTCGCACTGCCCTGCTGGTCGCTGCCCGAGACCCGGATGCCCCGCCCATGGAGAATCTCCGCAAGGGCGCTCATCCCGATGCCGCCTATGCCCAGGAAATGGTAATGCCAGTCCGGCCGCAACGGGCGTGCTTCGGGCGTGGATGTCGCGGACGGGGAGGGGGCGGGCATGGCAATTCGGGGGTGGCGGCTCTTCCTGAGCGATCGGCTCCGCTCCGGCGAGTGGAGCGGTGGCGTCCGTGGAATAGTCTAGCAGATCGCGGCAGCCGCGGTAAGGCGCTTCATATTGGCGCCGGACACGCCTGCCAGGCGCCATCACACGCCGTCCCTGGCGTGTCCGAGCTGCTCCAGCGCCTCCAGGGTGCGCGGCCAGTCGCGTTTCAGCAGCCGCGACAGGGCACGATCCGCCAGCACCTTGCCCCCCGTCTGGCACTTGGCGCAGTAGTTGAACTCGCTGTCCGCCAGCACGACGCGCTGCACGGGCGCGCCGCAATCCGGGCAGGGCTTGCCGTAGCGCCCGTGAACGGCCATCTCCTCGTGGAAAGCGGTCACCTTTTCGGGAAATCCGCTGCCCGTCTCCGCCCGCAGGCGCCCGATCCAATCCCGCAGGGTCTCCCGGGTGGCGGAATAAAGGCGGGCGATTTCCCCGTCGTCCAGTTGCGTCGTCTGCTTGAAGGGTGACAGGCGCGCCCGGTGCAGAATCTCGTCCGAGTAGCTGTTGCCGATGCCGCTGAAGAGATGGGGATCGGTCAGTGCCCGTTTGACGGTGTGGTTCTCCCGCCGCAGCGCGGCGGCGAACGCCTCCGGCGTGGCATCCAGCACCTCCAGGCCGCCCGGATCGTGCCCGCGCAGGGCATCCTCGCCCCGCACCACGTGCAGGGAGGCGCGCCGCTTGTTGCCGGCCTCGGTCAGCAGCAGTGTCCCGGTGGGGAAGTCGAAGGCGGCCAGCCCGAGCTTGCCCGCGGGGACATTGGCGCCCGCCTCCCGCCAGCGGAAGCGCCCGGCGATCATCAGGTGAATGACGAGAAACAGTTCGCCTTCCAGGGCGATGACGATGCGCTTGCCCAGCCGGCGCAGGCCGACCACCTTCCGGCCTTCCGCTTCGCGCAAGGTCGGGCTGACCGAGCGCAGCAGGAAGGGGTTGGCCAGGCGAATCCTGTTGAGGGGCTGATCGAGAATGCGTGGAGCGAGGCTGTCCAGATACACCGTCAGGTCCGGCAATTCAGGCACCGCTGCTCCTCCCCGCCTCAGCCCCCCACCTGATACATTTCGATCTTTCGCCGGGGCCGCATGGGGGTATTGGCCGTGCGTTCCTCGGAGTAGCGGTCCGTGCGCTGGCGCCACGTGCCGGTAATCAGCGCGAACAGCGCCTCATCGGAGGCTCCCTCGCGCAGCGGGTCGCGCAGGTTCGGCCCCGTCTCGGCAAACAGGCAGGTCAGCAAGCGGCCGTCGGTGGTAAGGCGGCCCCGCGTGCAATCCCCGCAGAACGGCTGCGTGATGGAGGAGATGACGCCCAATTCGCCCTGGCCGTCCCGGTATCGGTAGCGCTCGGCCACTTCCCCCCGATAATTGGCCTCCAGCGGCTCTACAGGCCATTGCCGATGGATCGCGGCGATCACCTCCGCGGAGGGCACTACCTCGTCCAGCCGCCACCCGTTGCGATTGCCCACATCCATGTACTCGATGAAGCGCACGATGACCCCGGTTCCCCGGAAATGACGAGCCAGGTCGACGATCGCCGCGTGGTTTTCGCTGCGTTTCAGCACCGCATTGACCTTAACCGGCTTCAATCCGGCGGCCAGGGCCGCATCGATGCCCGCCAGCACGCGCTGCACGCCGTAGCCGCGTCCGTTCATGCGGCCGAACACCACGTCGTCCAGGCTGTCCAGGCTCACGGTGACGCGGTGCAGTCCCGCCTGCTTGAGCGCTTGCGCCTGCTCGGACAGGAACCATCCGTTGGTGGTGAGGGTCAGGTCCCGGATGCCCTGGATGTCTCCCAGCAGGGCCACCAGGTCGGCGAGATTTTTGCGGACGAGCGGCTCCCCGCCGGTGATGCGGACTTTTTCCACGCCAGCCTTCACCAGCAGCCGCGTCAGCCGCTCGATCTCCTCGAAGGTGAGGATATCGGCCTTGGGCGAGAACTGGTAGTCGTCGCCATAGACTTCGATCGGCATGCAGTACGGACAGCGGAAGTTGCACTTGTCCGTCACCGACAATCTCAGGTCGCGCAAGGGCCGTTGAAACTGATCCGCGATCATGCCTGCTACGCATCCGGGCACGCGCTTGCGATGGGGGAGGCAAGCGCCATGCTGTATGAGTCGTGCCGGCTGCGTGACATCCCGCGGTCTGCCGACCACCGGAGGAGGGAGGGGCAGGGCGAATTTGCCCCTTGGACGCGATTGGCCGTCCTTGCAACTCCTTTCCACCGGGAGGCTCCAGCGTTTCCGCCAAAACCCTATCGTCCAGCCTCGCATAGCCGCACACGCCGAAGCGCGATGGCCGTAGCGGAAGCTGGATCGGAGAGAAGGCCAGCCGGCAATTTGGGATTTCGTCCAGTTCACCCAGTCTACGGTGCCTGAGCCGATTCCGCAAGCGCGTTCCCAGCCGGCTGCCGCATGGCGTCCCGCATCGGGCCGCCCGCCGGCGGCAATGGCGCCCACGCAATCGGCACGCGCCATGACAGCCCATTACAGCATGGGAACTGCCGGCGGCGGAGCCGCGTCACAGCCGGGAGGCCTACCCGGTAGACCGCGCGGATCCATGATGACGGGACATCCGCTCCTGCTATTGCGCCCGCAGGGTGGCCAGTCTGCGCTCGATGATCGGCGCCCAACCGGTGTCCTCCAGGTCTTGCAACGCCTTGGCGAGAAATTCCGCCTCCGCCGCACGGTCGCGCCGCGCCTCGATCAGCGCCCCGCGCGAAGGAACGAGTAAGTCTGAGCTGTCGTTGAAGACGGCCTGACCCGCAATGTTCTGTACGGTGGGATCGATCTTCCCGTGGTAGAATCGCTGCACGCGATCACCGTGCCGAATGCCGTAACTCGCCTCCACCAGGAATTCCCCAATCACGGTAAACGTCCCTGGACGCACGTCGACGGCGGTCTGCCGCACCAGATCCTCGGAAAAGTACGTCGTGAAGACCCAGGCATCGTTGTTGTCGCCGCCGCCTTCAATTATCTGGGAGATGGCAACCGGCTTGGTTTCCGCTGTGGTTTCCACTGGGGCATGGGCCGCGCGCAGCAAGGGGAATTTTCCTTCGCGCCCCGTTTGGGAATTCGAAGTGGAAACCCGTTGCCAAGACGAGGAAAGCGTGTCGGCGGGCGCGCGCCCGGCCCGGTAAGCCCTCCCTCGCCGCGGAGCAATGCCGTTGGGCAAGGCCAAGTGCTCCTGCCGCTGCGGGCGGAATACGCGGGCGAGCGCGCTGGCGACCGGGTCGCCAGGTAAGATCCGTTGAACGTACACGGAAGCCGCCACCGCCACGTAGCGGCCCGGTCTGGCGTTCAGCAGATAAGCACGATTGCCCCGGGAGTAATTTGAACGAGAAACTTCGATTTGCTCAATGAGGTTCGCTGAATCCGTCAGGCGCACAAAGTAGACCAGTTTCGGCGTCGAGTCCCCCAGCCCCAGGGTCACCGCGATTCCGATCGCGGCGCTGTCGCTGTTGGCAGGGGGCGGGGCCGTCAGGCAGGAGGCGGGCCCTGCCAGGAGCATCAGGGCGGTAAGAATGCGAGCGATTCCGTGCCAGCAGCGTCTGGGTTCGGGCTTCATGATCCTGCTCCAACTAGCTGTATGTCGCCGGTGCCATTCGCGCCGTCGCCCTATGCGACCGGCCTGGCGCGGCCTGTCATCCCGCCGGCGAGCGGTCCCCGCGCCGCGCCGTCCGGGCGCGTGAATTGTAACACATGAGACCCGGCATATTTTGTGTTCGCGGATACAACGCCATGTTCCCAGGAAGCAGCCCACACGGGGCAGGGCTCGCTCCATTCCGGCGCGGGGCCGTGAACGGATCGTTCCTCCGGCAGCGGCGGTGGTGCTTCGCCGCGGGCGTTGGCCCGCGAATTGCCGCGCGGTGTGGTACCGTGCTGCCTGCCCCATCCGCACCCTCCGTTGGGAGGAGCGGACGTGTCAATGTTGTCAGAAAACAGCGGTTCTGGTAAAAGAGAGAAGTGCGGGCCCCTTCGCGAATGCACGGATGCGTTCCCCACCCTTCGGCCAGGGACGGCCATGCTGGGCACGACCCTCAATCACCGCTATCGTCTGGAACAGCTCCTCAGCCGTGCCTCGTCCGGTCCGCTGTATCTGGCCACGGACGAGCGCAGCGGCGAGATGCTGGCGGTCAAAATCTTTCCGCCCAACACGAGCCTGGAGAGTGAGGATGGGCTGCGCTACCGGCGGGCCATGGGGCTGCTGGAGTCTGTCGATCATCCGCATCTGCTGAGCCCCGTTCGGACAGTTGAGGGCGAAGGCGTTGCCTATCAGGTACTCCCCTATTATCCCGCCGAGCCGCTGTCCGAATCATTGCGGGCCGGGGCCTTCCCGCTCGCCGAAGGGGTCGCGATTTTGCGGCAGGCGGCAATGGGATTGGCGGCACTGCATCGGGCCGGCGTGCTGCACCTGAACCTGAAGCCCTCCAATCTGCTCGTCTCGCGCGAGGCGGACGAGCCGCACTGCGTGCTGACGGACCCGGCGCGGGGACTGCTGCGCGGCGCGGATTTCCCGTACGGGGAGGCGGACTCGCTGGCCTGCAGCGCCCCCGAGCAGACGCCCTGGCTGGGCCTGGTGCCTGACGAGCGCTCGGATCTGTACGCCCTCGGCGCGCTGGCGTACCTGATCTTTACCGGCAAGCTTCCCTTCTCCGCCAGCACACCGCGGCAGATGCACCACCAGCACATCTTGGCGGAGCCGCCCAGGCCCCGCCAGCTCAACGCGCGCATCCCGCCCCGCCTCGAAGCCATCCTCCGCGCTCTGGTGGAAAAACAGCCCCGCGATCGCTATCAATCCGCCGAGGGCCTGCTGGCGGATCTGGAATCCTGGCACGAGGCCGATGGCGCGCCATTGGGCCGAGGGGATCGTATCGATCCCTTCGCCGCCGGCGCGAAACTGCAGGGCAGGGATTCCGCGCAGGAGATTCTGCGATCGCTGCTGGCGCGCACGGCATCGGGGCAGGGAAGCCTGGTGTGGCTTCGCGGCGAGCACGGAGCCGGCAAGCGCAGCCTGGTCGAGGCGTTGTTGGGGCATATCGAGGCCGCGCAAGGATTGCTGCTGCGGGCCACTGCCCCGCAACGGGAATGGTGCGCGCCCTATGCCCTGCCCGTCGCTCTGCTCTCGCATCTGCTGTTGCAGTGGGAGACGCTGCCCGACCTGCGCCGGCGCGATATTCTCTATCGCCTGCACCGGCAAGTGGGCGAGAGTGCCGCCGTGTTGACGGCCCTGCTGCCAGGCATGAAAACCCTGCTGCCCGATGCGGCCGATATGGCTTCCCTGCCGATAGGCCGCGAGCACCTGCGTGCCCTGAACGCATTGTGCGAGGTGTTCCGGGCGCTGGCCGAGCCCCGCTTTCCGCTGGTGCTTTGGCTGGGCGAGTTCCAGTGGGCCGATGCGGACAGCCGGGAATGGCTGGGCATGCTGGCGCATCGATTGCACGACGCTCCCATCCTGGTGATCGCCGGAACCACCCCGCAAGCGACGCCCTCCGATGGGCTGCTCACACCCTTGCCGCGGGAACGCCGACATGGTGGGTACGTGCACTGGGTGGAGCTGCCACCGCTCGACGGGGAGCGGACCGGGGCCCACCTGGCCGGTCTGTTGGGGCGGCACAGCACCGGCCCGGGCGACGGCGAGCAGACGGGCCTGCCCCTGCGGCTGGGGCGCTGGATGATCGAGCGCTGGGGAGGCAGCCCGCTCGCCCAGCGGCTCGTCTTGCGCCTGCTGATCGCCAAGGGCTTGCTGCGGCGCTCGCCGGCGGGATCGCCCGAGCCTTGGCACTGCAACTGGACGGCGCTGGACAAGGCCTCCTGGCCGGAATCCCTCGCCGCGCTGATTCAGCACCGGCTCGAACTGCTCTCCGACGAGGTGATCCTGCTGCTGCAGGCCGCCGCGGTGTTCCCTGGCCCGTTCCCTTTCCGGTCGCTGGGCATGTTGCTGGATCACTACCCGGCGCCACTGCTCCTGGAGCGCGTCGAGGCAGCGATTGCAGAAGGCGTGCTGGTGCGCGAGGGCAACTCGCTGCGGTTCACCCATTGCCGCATTCGCGACGCATTGTACCGGACGATTCCGCGCGCCCGCTTGGCGCACTATCACCAGCTTTGCGGCTCCGCGCGGGAAGCCCATCCATGCGAACCCCCGCTCGCTCACCACCACGAGACGGCGCTGCACTTCCGGCTGGGCGGCGACCAGTCACGTTACATCGAGCATGGCTGCCAGGCGGTCGCGGCCGCGTGGCAGCAACAGGCTCCGCACGCCGTGCGTCGTTGGAGCGGGCTCCTGCAGCCGCTGCTGCGGGCAGACGGCCGGCTGCCGCACCTTTACCTGGCGTGCGCTATCGCCCACGCGCAGCTTGGCGATCACGACCGCGCGCTGTCGTTGCTGGACTCCGCCAGAGCGGCCGGGCTGTCGGCCGAGGCGG
>JACZVE010000233.1 GCA_022572825.1 SAR324 cluster bacterium | reverse complement strand
CAGCGCCGCGCTTCATCGGGGGACGTGCCGCCAAGGCACGGTGAGTCATTTCGGAGACACGGTGCGCGGCTTGATCTGGGAAGAAAACCGGATCGCCGGCGTGCGGGGTTTGCGGTGCGACTATCGCGCGGCGGTGGTAATCGCGGCGGACGGCGTGCATTCCGGTCTGGCCCGCCGCGCCGGCCTGACCATGCGGCCACGGGGCGAGCGCATGGCCCTGCGCCTTCACTATCGCAGTGCGGGTGCGGCGCCCTCGGCGACGGTGCGCGTGGGCCTGTTCGCGCCATACGATGTCTACCTCACGCCCGTGGGCGGCGGCGAGTTTGTCGCCACCACCATGACGGACCGGTCAGGGTACGCGGCCATCGTGCGCAAGTACGACCGTTTCCTGCGCGAATCGCCCTTCGCAGACCTGTTCCGCGGTGCCAGTCCCGTTACCGGGCAGATGGGCTGGTGGCACCCGTTGTTTGCGCCCCGGCACTACCACGTGGGGGGCATGCTGCTGGTTGGAGACGCGGGCGGAGGGGTGGACCCCTGTCTCGGGGTGGGGATTTCCATGGCGCTGAGCTCGGCGTTGCTCGCTGCGGAAACCGTGGAGCGCATGTTCGGCGAGCCGACCCGCAAGGCGCTCTGGGAGCGGCAATTCGATACGGGGCGCAGAATTTTGTTCCAGCATTTCAGCAACTTTGATAAAATATTTCGATTGGCTATTCGTACGTCGCCGGGAAGCGAGCTGTTGTTGTGGGGCATGCGCAAATGGCCGGAAGTTGCGGAAAGCGTGCTGGACATAGTGGCGACCGGCCATCCCTGGAAAACCTTCGACGGGCCGGCGTTGCTCGCGCCTTTCGCACCCTGGCGTCGGGCGAGGCAGGAGGTTGACGATCGGACGATACCTCATGGGGCGGAGATCGGGGGTGAGTGAGCATCGCATAAGGGAGCAGGAATGATCGATTATTCCGGCAAGCGGGGTGTCGTGTTCGGAATCGCAAACCAACGCAGCATCGCCACGGCCGTTGCCCAACAGCTTCACGCCTTGGGGGCGGAACTCGCCCTTACCTTTGGGCCGGACACGAAGGGACGTTTTGAGCAGAACGTGCGGGAGCTTGCCGATACCATGAACGTGTCCCACGTCCTGCCGGCGGACGTTCAGGAAGATGGCGCCATCGAAGCGGTCTTTGCCGCCTTGCAAAAGGACTGGGGTGGGCTGGACTTCGTGTTGCACTCCATCGCCTATGCGGACCGTGGCGACCTGGAAGTGCCCTTCTCACATACCTCGCGGGACGGCTGGCGGGTGGCCCAGGAAGTCAGCGCCTACTCGCTCATCCGCATCACCCGGTGTGCCGCCGATCTCATGCGCAACAATGGCGGCGGCAGCATTGTCGGAATGACCTTCATCGGTTCCGCGCTGGCCGTTCCCCACTACAACGTCATGGGGCCGGCGAAGGCGGCCCTCGAGTCCGCGGTGCGCTATCTGGCCCGCGAATTGGGGCCGGACAACATACGCTGCAATGCCTTGTCCGCCGGGGCGCTGCGAACGCTTTCCTCTTCGGGCATTAGGAACTTTGGAGAAATGCTTAAGACTGCCGGCGAGCATGCGGCCCTGTCCCGCAACGTGACGGTGGCCGAGGTCGCCAAGACGGCCGCGTTTCTGCTGAGCGACGTCTCCAGCGGCATTACGGGACAGTCCATCTACGTCGACGGCGGTTTCAACATCATGGCCAACTGACCGATGGACGTAACCAGCACCCCCTACGCCGAAGGCCGCATCCTGGAATTTGAAAAGGAGGAGCGGATCGCCACCCATCTGCTGGAGAGCTTTCCCTACGACGGGCCGCGGCAGAAAATCCTGTATGAAACCCGGGAGTTCTCCGCGGTCTGTCCCTATTCCGGACTGCCGGACTATGCCTATCTCGCCATCGAATATATTCCCGATCGCGCCGTTGTGGAGTTGAAATCGCTCAAGTACTACATCGTCTCCTTCCGCAACGTGGGAATTTACCAGGAGCACGCCACCAAGCGCCTCTACAATGACCTGTCGGCGCTGTTGAAACCCAGCAGCCTTTGTGTGAAAACGGTTTACAACACGCGGGGGGGCATCGACGCCACGTGCGAAATCCGATCCGACGCACAACAACCCCGCTCGCACGGCCCCGACGGCGGGTAGGGGGGAGGCAAGATGCCGATTCGCGTATTGGTGAATGGGGCCAAGGGACGCATGGGCCGCCAGGTGGTGGCAGCCGTGACGGCCGATCCGGACACGGAGCTTGTAGCGCAGACGGACCTGGGCGATGATCTGGCCGGCACCATCGCCGCGACCCGGACGCAGGTGGTGGTGGACTTCACGCATCCCTCCTGCGCCAACGACAACGCGCGCACCATCATCGAAACGGGCGTGCACCCGGTGATCGGAACCACGGGCTTTACCGCGGAACAGATCGCCGCCCTCCAGGCGCAGGCGGAGCAGCAGGCCCTGGGGGGATTAATCGCCCCGAACTTCGCCATCGGCGCCGTGCTGATGATGCGGTTCGCCGCCGAGGCCGCCCGCTTCCTGCCGCACGTGGAGATCATCGAGCTGCACCACGACGGCAAGGCCGAGGCGCCTTCCGGCACGGCGATCAGGACCGCCGAGCTGATCGCGGCCACGCGCCCCGAGGCGCCGCCGCCGGAAACCGAAAGCAAGGAGCTGGCGCCGGGCGCGCGCGGCACGAGCGGCTATGCGGTGCCGATTCATTCCGTGCGGTTGCCCGGGCACGTGGCCCATCAGGAGGTGATTCTGGGCGGACTGGGGGAGGCGCTGCGCATACGGCACGATTCCATCAGCCGCGAGTGCTTCCTGCCCGGCGTGATGATGGCCGTGAAGAAAGTGCAGGGCCTGAACCGGCTGTATTACGGCCTGGATCAGATCCTGTAGCCAATCGAGAACCGCTCTGCCAGGGCGTCACCGGCGATGAAGAACAGTTACTGGCAGCCTGATTTCGAGGAACTGCGCGGGCGCGAGGAGGCGCGCGCGGGTGCCGCTGTATATCCGGACAAGGACTACACGCCGGAGGTTCTCGACTTTCTGCGCTCGGTGCACGGCAAGATACGGCGCGATGACCGCGGGGATTACTATTACGACAGCGTGTGTACCATTTCCCTCCATTTTCTGCTCAACTCGCGCCTGCCCCGCAAGGATACGCTCTGGAGTTGGTACGATTACTTCGATCGCGAGCGCTCCGAATCCATTTATCAGACCCTGCCGCCGCTCAAGGACGAGGCCTTCCTGCGCATTCTGGACGGGTGTTCGTTCCGCTGGGACGCCGAGGCGGTACGCCATTCGGGACTGATTTTCCTCAGCCGACACCGCAAGGAGGTATACTCGGCGCTGGAGGGGTTTCTCGCGCAACGTCTGGAAGCGCACCGCGGGATGAGCGACGACGAGCTGCGGGTCTTCCTGACGCCCCAGCACACCTGGAGCGATTCGCACCTGCGCCGCCAGGTACGCCGGCTGCAGATCAGGCCGCTGGACGCCGACCAGCGCCGGGGGGTGTACGAGCGCTTCCAGTCCGACTATGTGCGTGCCACCGCCCGGCACATCATGGACCAGTCCGCCACGGAGGCTTTCTGGAAGAGGCCGCCGCCCGAGCTGGAAGGGTTGCGCGCCCGCTTCAAAGCCCTGGTCGAAACCCTGGCCGAGGAAGCGAGGCGGCAGGGGGTGTACGTCACCCGCGAGGCTTACGTGCAGAGCGGTTGGCGACAGGGACGCGAAGGGGCCAGGCGCAGCCGCCGCAAGGGATACAACGGCCGCCGCGCAGGGCGCCTATGGCCGGACGGAAAGGCGGATGCCTATCAATTCACGGTGCTGGGGCTGACGCCGGCGGCCACACTGGCGGAGGTAAAGGTCGCCTATCGCGACAGGGTCAAGCACTACCATCCGGACCAGGGCGGGCCGGTTGACGAGTTCATCCGGCTGCAGGAGGCCTACGAGTTTCTGCTGACGGAGGTGTTTTGAACCGCCGTTGATCTTCACCCTTGTCCCAGGGTAGGCTGGAAGGGACAGTAGGCCGAACACCCTTGCCGAGCAAGCCGGGGCATGGAGCGGTTGAAAGAGGAATGCGGGATCGTAGCCGTCTACCAGATGGGCTGTGATCCCGCCAATCCCGACGGTTGGCGCAACGTGTATCCGTACGTGGTGCGCGGCCTGCTGGAGCTGCAGAACCGGGGCCAGTTGAGCGCGGGGCTGACCAGCTACAATCCCTCCCGCAACCGTATCCTGCAGACCCACAAGGACCTTGGCACCGTCCACGAGGTCTTCCGGCTCCACAATCCCCACAAAAGCCAGCAACTCATGGAGGAGTACGCGGGCATCGCGGCCATCGGCCACACCCGCTACGCCACCAGCGGCAGCGCGGACAGCGCCAATGCCCAGCCCTTCGAGCGGGTGCACGGGCGCATGTGGAAGTGGTTCGCCATCGCCTTTAACGGCAATCTGGCCAACTACGAGCAGCTCAAGGCCGAACTGGAGTCGCACGGCTACCACATCACCTACCACTCGGACACCGAGGTGATGATGCATTACCTCAACCGCGAGATGCGGGGGGATGATCCGCCGGACTTCGCCACCATGTTCTCCACACTGTCGTCCATCTTCGATGGGGCCTACAACATCGCCTTCATCAACGCGGCCGGCGATCTGGTGGTGATGCGCGATCCGCTGGGCATCAAACCGCTGTGCTATGCGGTGGCCGACGACCTGCTGATCGTGGCCTCGGAAAGCGTGGTACATCACCAACTGAACTTCGACGACGTCAGGATGCTCGAGCCGGGTGAGCTGATCGTGGCCAATCGCGACGGCTGGCGGGTAGAACGCTACTGGCCGGCGGGGGAAAAGCGCTACTGCTTCTTCGAGTGGGTTTACTTTTCCAACCTGGCCTCCAACCTGGAGGGCCGCTCGGTCTACCGCGTGCGCAACGCCGTGGGCCGGGAACTGGCGAGGATGGAGCAGGCCGATGGACGCTCCCTCGCCGGAGAGCTGGTGATCTCCGTGCCCGAGACGGCCAATGCGGTGGCCAGCGCTTTCGGCTTTCAACTGGGCCTGCCGGTGGTCAACGGCCTGCTGCGCAACCGGTACGTGGGCCGCACCTTCATCGACGGGGCCACCCGCGACGAAGCGGTGCGCATGAAATACACCCCGATTACCGACATTCTCGAGGGCCGCAAGATCTACCTGGTGGACGACACACTGGTGCGCGGCACGACGCTGAAGACCGTTATCGCCATCCTAAAAGAGCGTGGGCGGGTTCGGGAGGTACACGTGCGCATCGGCTGCCCGCCGGTGATGGGGCCCTGCTTTTATGGCATCGACATGCCGACGGTGGGCGAGCTGTTCGCGCCGGCATTCGTCCGTGGCAACGGCAGGGAAGCCTCCCCCGAAGAATTGCGCAAGATGGCCGATGCGTTAGGGGCGGACAGCCTGGCCTACCTCACCAACGACAGGTTGATCCGCGCCGTCGGCCTGCCCAAGGACCAACTGTGCATGGCCTGCTTGAACAGCGACTATCCGACCGCCGCGGGAAAAGCCCGCTACGAGCAGGCCCTTCGTGCCGAGGGGCTGTAG
>JACZVE010000006.1 GCA_022572825.1 SAR324 cluster bacterium | reverse complement strand
CGGCCCGGCGGGTTCGGACAAGACCATGCTGGCCCGGCTGCTGGGGAGCATTCTTATCTAATCCGAAAATTTTGCGAGCTTTCCGAATCAGCCGGGCTATCTGGTATCGGCTGTGGGGTGGAGGGTGGAAAATGGTGAGTTAGCGGCGATGGGCACCTGCAACAGCCAGGATCAATCTAATCCGACATTACCCAGATGGAACCGCCCACACCTCGTGAAGAACTTTTCTGTCCTCCGATACCACCACATTATAGAAGAATTCAACTCATCCCTGTAGTTTGGCATCCTTATCACCCTCCGGAAAAGGCACAGAGCCCATTTTTAATTGCAGGTGACGCAGCAGTGCGCCAAGAGTCGTTTTCCCTCTCGTTCTCGACTTTATCCCTCGATCTCACTCACAGGCTGGGTCGTCACACCGGCACCGGCTGCATCAGTCGTCGAATCCGTCTCAAGATGGCCGCGAACAAATTTCGTGAGACCGACACTTCCGCCATCTGGAAGCAAGTGTAGCGGGCGTGCCTGACAACTTTCGCTCCGATCTTGATCAACTTGGTTTGCAGAGTGCGCAACGACCAATGGCCGATCGACCTGGGCAGTGCCAAGCGCCCCATTTGGATGGGCCACCAGCCACAGGTCGACTCCACCCGACCAAGGTACCGAGCAGGGCCATCTCGGCTTTCGACTGCCCCACCCTAAAAGATGGTATGGGCCTGTCCTGGGCCAATTGTCAGCGGGCCTGCTTTCAGCCAACTGGAAGAATCTTTTAATTTAGATTGTTGACCGTTTTAACCAAATCGGGTCTGGATCAGAGCAGTAGATTTCCGACGACGAGAGGGTTTGTATTCAGCAGAGACCGGAAGGGGGGCTTCCCGCGGAGTTTGTGTTATGGATGAGCCCTGCCCGGGCTCCGGGTTTTGTCGCTATTTTTCGGCCCCGGGAGGATGGATGGAATTGTCGGATGATGTTTCAATTGGCAATACAACTCGGGGCGTGTCAATTGGAAGCACGAAATGGGAGGCGCGACAAATGACGGATGCGAACGATACAGCTCAACGTTGCCTCGCCGGCGTTCGAGTGCTGGATTTGACGCAATTCGAAGCAGGCCCATCCTGTACCGAGGTGCTGGCCTGGCTCGGTGCCGAGGTCGTCAAGGTGGAAAATCCGAATGGCGGCGATCCCGGACGCATGACGCCCGGGGCGACGGCCGATAGGGCAGCCCCCTACTTCCTCTTGTTTAACGCCAACAAGAAGTCGGTCACGATCAACCTGAAGGCCCCCCGCGGCCTGCAAATCGTCAAGGACATGGCGTCGCGAGCGGATGTCTTTGTCGAGAATTTCGCGCCCGGCGCCATCGAGCGCCTGGGGCTCGGCTACGACGTTGTACGTGAGCTGAACCCCCGTATTATTTACGCCCAGGTGAAAGGCTTCGGCGAGGGTAGCCCATACCAAAACAACCTGGCCTTCGACATGATTGCCCAGGCTTGCGGCGGAGTCATGAGCATTACCGGAGACCCCGACGGACCGCCGGCCAAACCGGGGGCGACACTTGGGGATACGGGCACCGGGATGTTGCTGGTGATCAGCATTCTTGCCGCTCTCTTCCGACGCAAAGACACCGGGTTGGGAGAACGACTGGATGTGGCGATGCAGGATGCCATGCTGCATTACATTCGCGTCGCCTTTTCCGTTACCGCGAGGAACGGGCGTCCGGCGCCGCGGGCCGGGGCCAAGGTGCTTACCGGTGGGAATGCACCCAGCGGCATCTACCCCTGCGCGCCGGGAGGGGCAAACGACTTCGTTTACGTCTATACCAGCCGCACCAACCCGGCTCACTGGCACCGTGTGCTACGAGTCATCGGCCGCGAAGACCTGATCGGCGATCCGCGCTTTGAGGAAATTACGGCACGCGTGGAAAACGAGGCAGAAGTGGACGAGATGATCGCCAATTGGACGAGACAGCGCGACAAAAGCGAGGCAATGCGCCTGTTGGGCGAGGCCGGGATTCCCGCTGGTGCCGTGCGTGATACGAAGGAGTTGCAGGAGGACCCTGATTTTTTGCGGCGCGGGGTGATGCAGGTCGTGCACCATCCGACCAACGGGCCGTTCACGATGCCGGGTTGGCCGGTGCGCCACAACGGCGGATCGTTGCCGCTTGAACCGGCGCCCCTGCTTGGCCAGCACAACAGCGAGGTGCTCGAGCAATGGTTGGGGATGAATGCAGCGCAGGTGGCCACCCTGCAAGAGGAAGGGGTGTTCTAGCCCCCGCTGCAGGCGCTTTCGTTTGCAAAACCTGGGGTGGGCGGAACCGGCGTTTTGGCCACCGATATCCGGAATCTTAGGAGGAATGACGATGGCGGAATTGACAGGCTCGGAGATTCTTGCGCGCTCTCTTAGAAACGAAGGCACCGATGTCCTGTTTTTCTTGATGGGTGGGCCGATGCTGCTCGCCGAGTCGTCGTGCATCAAGGAGGGAATTCGCCCCATCGACGTCAGGCACGAGCAGGCAGCGGCATTTATGGGGCATGCCTATTCCCGACTGCTCCAGAAGCCGTCTGTCTGCATGGCGGCAAGCGGTCCCGGTGTGATCAATCTGACGACCGGTATTGCCAACGCGCTGATCGATTGTGTGCCCGTCGTGGCGATTGGCGGTTCCAGCGCGATTAGCCAGTTTGGCCGCCAGACCTTTCAAGAAATCGACCAACTCGCAATCATGAAAGGGTGCACCAAGTGGTCCGACCGGGTCTACAACCTAAAAAGGATACCCGAGCAGGTGAATAACGCTTTCCAAAAAGCGATGAGCGGCAAGCCGGGGCCGGTCTATCTCGATTTTCCCGGCGACCTCCTCTATGAGGAGATTCCAGAAGACGAGGTCGATTGGAGCCTGAGCGGCCGCCCGTTGCTGGGCGCGCGGCCGATGGGCGAGCAGAAACAAATCGACGAGTTGATCTCGGCGCTCGGACAGTCAACGCAGCCGATCATCATTTCCGGCAGTGGCGTGCTGTGGTCACAGGCATGGAGTGAATTGCAGGCGCTTGTTGAAAAGGCAGGCATACCCTTTTACACGACGCCGCAGGGGCGCGGCGTGTTGCCGGACGATCATCCCCTGTCCTATCTCACGATGCGTTCCTCGGCCTTCCGCGAAGCCGACCTGATCCTCATCATCGGCACCCGAATGAACTATATCATCGGCCACGCCGCGCCGCCGCGCTTTGGACAGAATGCCGTGATTGTTCGGATCGATATCGATGCCGACGAAATCGCCTCCTCCCCACGCAAGGTGGACATCGGAATCGTCGGAGACTGCAAGATGATCCTCCAGCAGATGCTTGAGGGCATGAGCGGTCGAGTCGATTCGGATCGATTTGTGCCCTGGCGGAAAATGCTTGCCGACGGCGATGCGGCGAAGCGCTCCAAGGGAGGGAGAAACCCAGCAATGGACGCCGAGCCGATACACCCGTTGCGGCTATGCGAGGAAATCAAAAACTTCATGCAGCGCGACGCAATCCTGGTGGTGGACGGGCAGGAAATCTTGAACTATGGCCGACAATCGATGCCAACCTTTGCGCCGGGCCATCGCCTGAATTCCGGTCCATTCGGGACAATGGGCGTTGGCCTGCCCTTCGGGCTTGGCGCCAAGGTCGCAAAGCCGGACAAACAGGTCATTGTCGTCCACGGGGACGGCTCATTTGGATTGAATGCCATGGAACTGGACACCGCCGTGCGGCATAAAATTCCGGTGCTGGTGGTCATCAGCCTTAACGGCGGTTGGACGGCCGATCCGAACGGTGACAAGCCTGGCCGCGACCTCGGCTATACCCGGTTCGACAAGGTGGCCGAGGCGCTGGGCTGCTATGGCGAATACGTGGAGCAGCCGGCAGATATCCGGCCGGCGTTAGAGCGCGCCCAAAAGAAAGTCGACGAGGGGATGGTGGCTGTCGTCAATGTCAAAACCGACTTTCGGGCACGGGCAGGCACTGTGGCGTTTTCGTCCTATATGACCTGATGCACTCGTTTGTGAGGGTGTAACCATTCCAAAATAAGAACTTCATCCAGTTCCTCCTTCGCGGAACCTAGGAATGGACACCCATGAGGTTCCGTGAACCTGACGCTGGCAGTGTCGGGGTCAGGGGTTCGATCCTCCTCATCTCCACTCAATTTCTTTCCAGTACAGTCCAATATAGTCCATGAAGCCCCGATAAAAGGGGCTTTGTGCAGATTTTCCCGTCCGGGAAAGTCCAATGAATTCCGCTCGCATCCGGGGTATCTGGGGGTAGATGTGGGGGTATCCAGGCCACCCGCCATCGGAGATACCCCCAATGCTAACCGTGACTGCCGTCCGTAACGCCAAGCTGGGCCATCGTCCACGCAAGCTGGCTGACGAAAAAAGCCTGTACCTGTTGGTGCAACCATCGGGATCCAAGCTCTGGCGCTTCAAGTATCGCTTCGCCGGCAAGGAGAAGCTTCTGGCCCTGGGGGTATTCCCTGACGTGGGCCTGGCCGATGCGCGCAAGCGCCGAGACTACGCGCGGATGCTGCTCGCCAACGGCGTGGACCCCGGCGCCATGAAACGCCAGGATAAACGGGCTGCCACCCAGGCAGCAGAGAACTCGTTCGAGGCAGTCGCGCGGGAGTGGTTCGCCAAGCACTCTGACCGCTGGGCATCTGGCCATAGCAAGACCATCATCGGGCGCCTGGAGCGGGACGTGTTTCCTTGGCTAGGACGCCGCCCCATCGCGGAGGTTACGGCACCCGAACTACTGACCGTACTGCAGAGGATCGAGAGCCGCGGCGCGCTGGACACGGCGCATCGGGTGCATCATGTCTGCGGGCAGGTGTTCCGCTACGCGGTGGCCACGAGCCGTGCCGAACGGGATCCTTCGGGAGACCTGCGCGGTGCGCTACCCCCGGTGAAGGAGCGCCACTACCCGTCCGTCACCGATACCGCGGCGATCCGTGATCTGCTGCGCGCGATCGAAGGGTACGAGGGATCGTTCGTGACCCGGTGCGCTCTGCGCCTCGCCCCGCTGGTATTTGTACGGCCCGGTGAGCTACGGCACGCCGAGTGGGCGGAGATCAGTCTCGACGCGGCAGAATGGCGCATCCCCGCCGAGAAGATGAAGCTGCGCCGCCTGCACATCGTGCCCCTCTCGCGTAGCATGCTGGCTTTCACGCCCTCCCGAGATGCGACCCTACTCTACGCCACATTTCCCAGATAGATAACGATTCTGCTGGTCCGAGTTCGCTATATCATATATAATAACAGTAAGTTAAGTATAGTTGATCGGAGAACCCAATGGGTGAGGGACGCAGGGAACCGTTGAGGATTCGTCGACTGATTCAGCCGGTGCCGGTGTGACGATCCAAGCCTGTTGGTGAAATCGATGACGGATTCGAGATCGAGAGGGAGATACACTCTTGGCTGCACTGCTGCGTCACCATACCTCCAAAAACGGGCTCAAATCCCCTCTCGGCGCAAAAATAAGGGGCGAACGACCGGTATGATGTGGATTCCACTTCCAAAATCGTGGTATTGAAGGTTCGACGAGTCGTTTGGGCCGTATTGGCAGCTCCAACTGGGAAATGTCGGTTAAGAACCATTTTCCGTTGCAATTCCCGAAAATTTGAACCCAGTTATTCGCCAGGTTTGAAGAAAGAGGGGCTATGATTCCAAGTGCATTCGAATACTATGCGCCGGGGTCGGTGGCCGAGGCGATCGCCTTGCTGAAGACCCACGGCGATGAGGCGAAGATCCTCTCGGGCGGGCACAGCCTGATTCCCCTGATGAAGCTTCGCTTCGCCTCGCCTGCGGTGATCATCGACATCAACGGCATTCCCGGTCTGGACTACGTCAAGGAGGAGGGGGGCTTCCTGAAAATCGGGGCGTTGGCCCGGGAAGCCAGCCTGGAAAGTTCCCCCGTCGTGCAGCAGAAATTTCCCCTGATCGCCGATGTGGTGAAAGTGATCGCCGATCCGCAAGTGCGCAACCGCGCCACCGTGGCCGGCAACCTGGCCCACGGCGATCCGGCCAACGACCATCCGGCGGTGATGCTGGCCCTGGGGGCCGAGGTGGAGCTGACCGGGCCCGGCGGCAGCCGCACCCTGCCCGTGAGCGAATTCTTCGTGGACCTGCTGGAGACGGCGCTGACGCCCGAGGAGGTGCTGACCGAAATTCGCGTTCCCGTCCCCCCCGCGGGCAGCGGCGGGGCCTACTACAAGATCGAGCGCAAGGTGGGCGACTTCGCCACCATCGCCGTGGGCTCCCAGGTGACCCTGGATAGCGGGGGCCGCGTGACCGCCGCGGGCATCGGGCTGACCAATGCGGCCACCACACCCATCAAGGCCACCGACGCGGAAGCCTACCTGGTGGGCAAGTCCCTGGACGATGCCACCCTGGAGGAGGCGGGACGGCTGGCCATGGCAATGTCCGACCCGTCTTCCGACAGCCGGGCCCCGGCCGCCTACAAGAAGGCCATGGTGAAGGAATTGACCATCCGCACATTGAAACGAGCCGCCGAACGGGCTCGGGGAGGACAGGCATGAGCACCCACACCGTCACCCTGACCGTCAACGGCCAGGAGCATACCGCACAGGTGGAGTCGCGCCTGTTGTTGACCCATCTCATCCGCGACGTGCTGCGGCTCACCGGCACCCACTTTGGCTGCGACACCACCAACTGCGGCGCCTGTACCGTGCTGCTGGACGGAGCCGCGGTGAAATCGTGCACCCTGTTCGCCGTGCAGGCCAATGGCAAGTCCATCACCACGGTGGAGGGCATGGCGCAGAACGGGGGCCTGCACCCGCTGCAGGCGGCCTTCCGGGAGCACCATGGGCTGCAATGCGGATTCTGTACGCCGGGCATGTTGCTCTCGGCTCTTGATTTTCTGAAGAAAAATCCCGATCCGACCGAGGAGGAAATCCGCTGGGGCATATCCGGCAATCTCTGCCGCTGCACCGGTTATCTCAGCATCGTGAAAGCGATCAAGGCCGCCGCGAAGGAAATGGCGGCAGGAGGAAAGTGATGGCGACTCAAACTTCGCAATCCCTGGGCGGCCTCGGGCAATCGGTCAAGCGCAAGGAGGACGTCCGCTTCATTCAGGGCAAGGGCAATTACATCGAGGATATTTATCTGCCGGGCATGATCTACGGCGCATTCGTGCGCAGCCCTTTCGCCCACGCCCTCATCAAGGGCATCGATTCCTCGGCGGCGCTCGAGGTGGAGGGCGTGTTGGCCGTGGTCACTGCCAAGGAACTGGCCGAACACAACCTGGCCTGGATGCCCACCTTCGCCGGCGATACCCAGGCGGTGCTGGCCGGGGACCGGGTGCTCTTCCAGGGCCAGGAGGTGGCCTTCGTCGTGGCGACGAGCCAGTATACCGCCGCCGACGGCGTGGAACGGGTGGAGGTGGACTACGAGGAGTTGGCCCCGGTGGTGGATCCCCACAAGTCCCTGGAGATGCCCGTCATCCGCACCGACAAGGAAGACCAGAAGGACAACCTCATCTTCAAGTGGGACGCGGGGGACCGCGAGGCCACGGACAGGATTTTCAACGAGGCCGAGGTGGTGGTCTCCCAGCATACCGAGTACCAGCGGGTGCACCCCGCACCCTTGGAAACCTGTGGCTGCGTGGCCAACCACGACCCGGTGACGGGGCACACGGTCATCTACATGACCTCCCAGGCGCCCCACGCCCACCGCACGGTGTTCGCCCTGGTGGCAGGCCATGTGGGACTGGAGGAGCACAAGACGCGGGTGGTGGCGCCGGACATCGGCGGGGGCTTCGGCAACAAGGTGCCCATCTACCCCGGTTATGTGCTGGCCACCGTGGCCTCCGTGCTGATCGGCAAGCCGGTGAAGTGGATCGAAACCCGCACCGAGAACCTGCAATCCACCGGATTCGCGCGCGACTACCACACCACCACCGAACTGGCTGCCAGCAAGGACGGCAGGATCCGCGCGATGCGGGTGCGCACCCTGGCCGATCACGGCGCGTTCAATGCCCAGGCCAATCCTTCCAAGTGGCCCGCCGGGCTCTACTCCATCTGCACCGGCTCCTACGACATGGAGGCGGCTCACGTGGAGGTGAACGCCGTATACACCAACAAGGCCCCTGGCGGGGTGGCCTACCGCTGCTCCTTCCGGGTCACCGAGGCCGCCTATGTCATCGAGCGGGCGGTGGATCTGCTGGCCCGGGAACTGGACATGGACCCGGTCGAGTTGCGGCGCAAGAACTTCATCCCCAAGGAGAAATTCCCCTACCGTTCTCCCACCGGGTGGGTATACGACAGCGGGGATTACCACGCGGCGATGGACAAGGCGCTCAAGATCGCCGGATACGACGAATTGCGCAAGGAACAGGCGGAAAAACGCGCCCGGGGCGAGTTGATGGGTATCGGCATATCCAGTTTCACCGAGATTGCCGGCGCCGGTCCGCGCAAGCAGTTCGATATCCTGGGCCTGTCCATGAACGACGGCGCGGAGATTCGCGTCCATCCCACCGGCACGGTGACCGCCCGCCTGGGGGTGAAATCCCAGGGCCAGGGCCACGAGACCACCTTCGCCCAGATCATCGCCGAGGAGCTGGGCATTCCCTCCGAGAAAATCATCGTCGAGGAGGGCGATACCGATACCGCCCCTTACGGCCTGGGCACCTATGGCTCCCGTTCCACTCCCGTGGCGGGGGGCGCCACCGTCCTGGCGGCGCGCCGCATCCGCGAGAAGGCCCGGCGCATCGCCGCCCACCTGCTGGAGGTGAGCGTCGAGGACGTGGAGTGGAAGGACTACCAGTTCCAGGTCAAGGGGGTGCCGGACAAGGCCAAGACCATGGCCGAGGTGGCCTTTGCCGCTTACACCAACGTGCCCGATGGCGAGGAAATGGGGCTGGAAACCACCTTTTATTACGATCCGCCCAACTTCACCTTCCCCTTCGGCACCTATATCTGCGTGGTGGATATCGATCCGGGCACCGGCGAGTTCAAGATCCGGCGCTTCATCGCGGTGGACGATGCGGGCACGATCATCAACCCGATGGTCGCCGAGGGCCAGGTTCACGGTGGACTGGCAGAGGGCCTGGCGATTGCCACCATGCAGGAAATCCGCTTCGACGAGCAGGGCAATCTTCTCAACAGCTCCTTCGCGGATTATCTCCTTCCCACCGCCGTGGAAACCCCGGACTGGGAGTTGGGTAAGACGGTGACCCCCTCGCCCCATCATCCCATCGGGGCCAAGGGCATCGGCGAATCGGCCAATGTGGGATCGCCCCAGGCCATCGTCAATGCGGTGGTCGATGCCCTGTCCCACCTGGGCGTGACCCATATCGACATGCCCATCACCCCCTGGAAGATCTGGCAGGTCATCCAGGAGAAAGGGGTGTGAAGTAGCGGGATGCGAGATTAGCGGATACAATCATGGGGGCGCCCCACGGGGCGCTCCTTTTGTTTTTTCTCCCCCACCTCCCATTTCCGAGTTCGACCATGCGAGTGACCCTGAAAAACGAATTCATCATCGATCAGCCCATCGACAAGGTGTGGGAATTTCTCTCCGATCCATACAAGGTGGCTCCCTGCCTGCCCGGCGCGGAGATCCTGGAGGCGGTGGACGAAAAGACCTACCGCGGCGTCATGAAGATGAAGCTGGGGCCGGTCACCTCCCAGTTCAAGGGCGAGGTGGTGATCGAGCACATGGATCCCGCCGCCCACGAAATTCGCATGGTCGGCAAGGGCAAAGACGCCAAGGGCACCGGCAGCGCCTCCATGACCATCACCGGCAAGCTGGTCTCCCTTCCCGACGGTGGCACGGAAATGCAGTCCACCTCCGACCTGGTCATTTCCGGCAAGATCGCCCAGTTCGGCTCCCGCATGATTGAGGACGTCTCCAAGTCCATGTTTAAGAAATTTACCGATTCCTTTTCGGCCCGCATCGCCGGGGAAGAGACCGGCCGGGCCGGGAGCGACGCCCTGAGCGTCACCGAGGTGGCCGGCACGGTGGTCAAGGGCGTGGTGGGCCGCATGTTCGGCAAGGGCGAACAGGGCGGCGACGGCAAGGGTTCCGGCTCGTGAGCCGCTTCGCCTCCCTGGAAGAACTGGAGCAGGGCTACCGCGATTGCGGTTACGTGGCCGATCGCGAACTGCTCATCCCGCTGTTCCTGATGACACGCCTGGGGCGGCCCCTGCTGCTGGAGGGCCACGCCGGAGTCGGCAAGACCGAAACCGCCAAGGTGCTGGCGCAGTTGCTGGACACCGACCTGATCCGCCTCCAGTGTTACGAAGGGCTGGACGCGACCCATACCCTTTACGAGTGGAATTACCAGAAACAACTTCTAGCCATCAGGCTGCATGAGGGCCAGGCCAACAGTCGGCAGGAAACCTCCGGGGTGGCCGCCGAACAACTCGAGCGGCACATCTTCAGCGCCGACTTTCTGCTGGAACGCCCCCTGCTGAAGGCGATTTCCGCCCGCGAGGGGTCCCCGGTGCTGCTCATCGACGAGGTGGACCGCGCCGACGAGGAGTTCGAAGCCTTTCTGTTGGAACTGCTGAGCGAGTTTCAGATTACCATTCCGGAAATCGGCACCATCCGCGCCACCCACCCCCCATTGGTCATTCTCACATCGAACCGGGTGCGCGAACTTTCCGATGCCCTCAAGCGGCGTTGCCTGTACCATTGGATAGACTATCCGACCTTCGACAGGGAATTGGAGATCGTGCGGAGCCGGGTGCCCGGGATCGCCGAGCGCTTGGCGCACCAGGTGGTGCGGGTGGTACAGGCCCTGCGGGCCATGCACCTGGAAAAGCCGCCGGGCGTGGCGGAAACCCTGGACTGGGCGATTGCCCTGCTGGCGCTGGGCTGTTCCAGACTGGACGCGGGAACCCTGGAAGATTCCAAGGGGTGCTTTCTCAAGACCAACGCCGACTTCGAGGTGTTGCGGACCCAACTGACCACCCTGCTGAATGCCGCCGAAGCCAATTGATACGCGATCCGCCAACCGGGATCCATTTGGGGCGGGTGCGGCTGCACGGCTGGGTCGTCTCAACCGGCCATGTCCACCACGGTTACAATGCCCATTCTCCATCCGGTTCCGCCTGAAATTGCCCCCCTGGCCCATGCGCTGCGGGAAAAGACGGTGCGGTTCGCCCACCTGCTCAGAAACCACGGGTTTTCCGTCGGTCTGAAGGAAACGGAGGACACCCTGCGCGTGGCCGAGGTCTTCCTCTGTTTCGACATGGATTCCTTCCACCTGGGATTGCGCACCCTGCTCTGTCTTTCCATCGATCAATATGCCCCCTTCGACGAGCTGTTCAACCGTTACTGGCGGCCCGGGGACGGGAGCGAAATGATATCCCCCAGGGGGGCCGAGGAACGCCGGGGCCAGCCCCGCGAGGGTGAGGCCCTGCTCCAGACCCTGGGCTGGGCCGACCGGGCGGACGAGACGGGGGAAACCCTGGCCACCTCGGGGGCGAGCGGACAGGATGCCATGCGCCGGGTGGATTTTTCCGGGTGCCTGCCGCGGACGTCCGGGAGTTCTCCGCACTGGCTGCACGGCTCTACCGGCGCATGCGGGTGCGCCGGCCCAGCCGATTGCAAGGCCCCGACTTCAAGCGGCGTCTGCACTTCCGGCGCATCCTGCGCCGCAGCCTGGCCACCGGGGGCGAACCCCTGGAGTTGATCTACGCGGGGCGCCGCAGGAGGCGCCCCCGTCTGGTGGTGATGCTCGACGTCAGCGGATCGATGGAAGTGTACAGCCATTTCTTCCTGCGTTTCCTTCACGCCCTGCAACACCGCTTTCGCAAGGTCCACACCTTCCTGTTCAGCACCCGCCTGGAGGAGGTGACCGAGGCCCTGGCCGCCCGCGACGTGGAGGATGCGCTGGCCGCGCTCTCCCAAAAGCCCATGGGCTGGAACGCCGGCACGCGGATCGGTGACTGTGTGGGACAACTGGTGCGTTCGAATGGCGAGCGGGTATTTCATTCGGACACGGTATTCGTCATCCTCAGCGACGGATTGGACGTGGGCGAGCCGGAAAAGCTGGCCGCTGCCCTCCGCGAGGTGCGGGCCCGCACCCGGGGCATCGTCTGGCTCAATCCCTTGCTCGGCACGGAGGGCTACCAGCCCCTGGCACGGGGCATGTCCGCGGCACTGCCCCATCTGGACGTGTTCGCCCCCGCGCACAACATGAAAAGTCTGTTGGCGCTCGAACGCCTGATCATGATATAAAACAGCATATTATATTGGCGCTGGAGAACGGTGATGGAAACGATTGAGAAAAAGGCGGACGCCTTGCGAAACAGGGCCGAGCCCTTCGCTACGGCCACCGTGGTGCGCTGTGAGTCGCCCACTTCGGCCAAGCCCGGGGCCCGGGGGCTGGTGACCCGCGAGGGGCGAATCACCGGATGGATCGGCGGCGGCTGCGCCCAGCCCATCGTTATCGAGGAAGCCCTGAACTCCCTCAAGGATGGCACACCCCGGCTGGTGCGCATCACGCCCCATGCCGATTCCGAATCCGTGCCCGGCATGAAGACCTACGAGATGGTCTGCCACAGTGGAGGCACCATGGATATCTTCATCGAGCCGGTGCTGCCCGCGCCGCAACTGGTGTTGCTGGGGCGCTCCCCGGTGGCCCGCACCCTGGTCAAGCTGGCCTCTGCCATGGGATACGAGGTGCGGGTGCATTCGCCCCTGGCCAGCGACGAGGACTTTCCACCCGAGGTGAACCGGACGGCCGAGCTGAGCCTGGCCGGGGCACCGCGCCCCCACCAGAGCTTCGTGGTGGTCTGCACTCAGGGCGAAGACGACGAGGGGGGCGTGCGCGAGGCGCTGCGCTTCGGCGCGCCCTACGTGGCCCTGGTAGCCAGCCCGAAGAAATGGAAGGCCATCTCCGCCTTTCTGACCGGCGAAGGGGTGACAAAGGAGGAACTGGCGCGTGTACGCGTCCCCGCCGGAGTGGAAATCAATGCCCGCGAACCCGAGGAAATCGCGGTGAGCATCCTGGCCGAGATCGTTTCGGTGCGCCGCAGCGAGGCCTATCCGGGCCCGGCCGGGGCGGAACCCGCCGCCGAATCCGGGCCCGGCACCTCAACCGCTTCACAGGCCAAGCCATCCGAGGAGACCACCGACCCCATCTGCCACATGACCGTGAACCCGGCCACCGCCAGCTACACCGCCGAATACCAGGGCGCCACATTTTACTTTTGCTGCGCTGGCTGCCACCAGAAATTCCAGGCCGAGCCGGAGCGCTACGTCCAATGACACGAATCCATCGCCAGGGGCTGAAACGATGAATGGAGCCCGCGTCTCCGCGGTGTTGCTGGCCGCGGGGTCGTCATCGCGCATGGGCGGCACCAACAAGCTGCTGCTCCCCTATGGCGGGCGCACCTTGATTGAGCACATGGCGGACGTGTTGCTGGCCTCCCGGCTGGCCGAGGTGGTGGTGGTGCTGGGCCATGAGGCGGAAAAGGTGCGCACCCGCCTGAAGGGGCGGGCCCTCACCCTGGTGGAGCATCCCCATTATGCCGAGGGGATGGGCAGTTCCCTCAGGGCGGGGTTGCGACGGGTGTCTCCCCATGCCGAGGCCATCATGGTGTGCCTGACCGACCAACCTCTGCTGGAACCCGGGGACATCGACCGCCTTATCGGCGCATTCGGACAGGCCAAAGGGCAGGATATCGTGGTGCCAATTCACCGGGATCAGCGGGGAAACCCGGTGCTCTTCTCTGCCCGTTACCTGGACGAGGTGTTGGCGACCCGCGGACCCGTCGCCGGGTGCAAGGGTATCGTGCAACGCAATCCCGGGGCGGTGCAGGAGGTGGAAATGCCAAACGACCATATATTGCGGGACATCGATACTCCGGAGGATTACCGCGCCCTGATGGAGCGCCTCCCGGCAAACCAGGGGCAACCGGGAACTACCGCCTGACGCGGGGACACGCCTCATGCACCGCGAATACTATCGACGCATTACGGCCCTGCAGGAAGCCGCCGAACCCTTCGTGGTGGCCACGGTGATTCGCGTACACGGTTCCGCGTCCGCTAAGCCGGGCTCCAAGGCCATCATCGACCGCACCGGGCGCAACATCCTGGGCTGGGTGGGGGGCGGCTGTGCGGAGAGCCTGGTGCGGGAAGAATCCCTGAAAGCCCTGGAAGACCGCCTGACACGGATCGTCAACGTGGACCTGGAGGACGAGGTGCTGGGGGTGGGCATGCCCTGCGGGGGCAAGATGGATGTGTACATCGAGCCCCATTTCCCGCCCCGCAGGCTGCTCATCGCGGGACACAACAAGCTGGCCCGCCATCTCAACCTGCTGGCCCAGTACGTGGGATACGCCGTGACGGTGCACGGCCCCGAGGCCGAGGCGCAACACTTCCCCGGCGCAGCGCACATCGCTTCGGAACCATGGGAAATGCTGGATGTTGCCCCCGGGATGCGGCTGATCGCCACGCCCCCCCATGAGGGCCAGGCCGCCGTGCTGCGGGCCGGGCTTGCGGCTCAGCAGGGCTACTTCGGATTCGTGGCCCGGAAGAAGGTGCTGGCCGGCCTGGGGGAACAACTGAGCAGGGAAGGATTCGATGCTGCCGGCATTACGGAGGTGCGCAATCCGGCTGGTTTGGACCTGGGAGGGGACACGGTCGAGGAGATCTCCCTGAGCATCATCGGGGAATTGATGGCCTGGGAATACGGCGCTTCCGCAAACCCCCTGCGCAAGATCGAAGCGGGCACCGCATCAATGGACAAAAGTGTCGTCATGGGGGAAGGAGCGGACGGAGGCTTGCCGGAATTGCTGGTGGTGGGTCACGGGAGATTGTCCGAGGAACTGGCCCGGGTCGGCACCCTGATGGGCTGGCCCGTGACCGTGAACGCGGTCGAGACCTTCCCGGAGGATTACCCCCCGGCCACGCGGCTCGTGCACGGAGATCTGGATTTCAGCCGCATGGAGGTCACCCCGGCCACCCATGTGGTCATCGCCACCCTTCACAAGGGGGATCATCTCTCCATGGAGCGGGCGCTGCAGGGAAAGGCCGCCTATGTCGGGCTGATCGCCAGCAGAAAGCGCTCGGGCCTCGTGCTGGACTACCTGCGCGAACGGGACTGGAGCGATGACCAACTAGCCCATGTGCGCGCCCCCGCCGGGCTGGACCTGGGCGCCCGCACCCCGGCGGAAATCGCGCTCAGCATCGCCTGCGAGATCGTGCAAATCCGGCGCAGCGGCAACGGCGGCGGCCTATCCCGCCTCCCGACCGCGGAGCTGGAGGAGGGCCCCCGGAAGAGCAGTGGGGAAACATGCCAGCAGTTGTTCGAATGAGACAAAACTCCACGGCCGCCCCTTCGGTGGCAACCATCCGGGGCGATTTTCCCATTCTTCAGCGCCAGATCAACGGGCGGCCCCTGGCCTACCTGGACAATGCCGCCACCACCCAAAAGCCTAGGGCCGTCATCGACGCCCTGGTGAACTTCTACGAACGCCACAACGCCAACACCCATTCCGGGGTGCACACCCTCAGCGAGGAAGCCACCGCACTCTACGAGGAGGCCCGCGCCCGTGCGGCACGGTTCCTGAACGCTCCCTCGCCCCGCTGCATCGTTTTTACCCAGGGCACCACGGCGGCGATCAACCTGGTCGCCCAGGGCTGGGCCCGCCACCATCTCCGCCAGGGGGACGAGATCGTGCTGACGGTGATGGAACACCACTCCAACCTGCTGCCCTGGCTAGGGGTGGCGCGGGAAACCGGCGCCGTGCTGCGCTACCTGGAAATCGACGGGGAGGGACGCCTGACGGCCACCGGCAGGGAAGGGGGCGGGATTGAGGGGGCGGTATCGCGAGCGACCCGGCTGGTGGCGGTGACCCATGTATCGAACGTGCTGGGAACCATCAATCCCGTGAAAGAACTGGCGCGGCAGGCTCGCGCCGTGGGTGCCTGCGTGGTCGTGGACGCGGCCCAGAGTGCGCCCCATCTTTCCCTCGATGTGCAGGCGTTGGATTGCGATTTCCTGGCCTTCTCCAGCCACAAGGTCTATGGCCCCACCGGCATCGGGGTGCTGTACGGCAAGGAGGAGTATCTGGCGGCCATGGAACCGCCCGCAAGCGGGGGCGGAATGGTGCTGCGGGTCGAGCGCCACTCGTACGAATGGATGGAGCCACCCTGGCGCTTCGAGGCCGGAACGCCCAATATCGCGGGGGCGGTGGCCATGGGGGCCGCGCTGGACTATCTGGATGGATTCGACCGGGAGATGCTGCGGCGCCACGAGATCGAATTGACGGGCTATGCCCTGAAGGTACTGGGTAAGCGGGCCGATCTTACGCTCCATGGGCCCGCGGACCCTGCCGGGCGGGCGGGGGTGATCCCCTTTTCCGTCGGCGGCGTCCATCCCCACGACGTGGTGGAGGTGCTGGATGGCCAGGGCGTCGCTGTGCGGGGCGGGCACCACTGCTGCCAACCCCTGATGGAGCACCTGGGCGAACGCGGCGTGGTGAGGGTCTCCCTTGCTCTGTACAATGAACGACAGGACATCGACCAGCTGGCCCATGGGCTCGACCGGGTTGCCGCGATTTTCCGCAATGACAGATAACGCCGACGACCTTTACCGGGACGTCATCCTGGAACACGCCCGGCATCCCCGCAATGCCGAATCGGTGGCCAATCCCCACAAACGGGCCCGGGCCTCCAATCCCCTCTGCGGCGACGAGCTGGAGGTGACACTGGCCCTCGACGGCGAGACCATCGCCGCTATCGGGGTGCAGGTGCGGGGGTGCGCCATCGCCCAGGCCTCCACCTCCCTGATGAGCGAGGTGGTGCTGGGAAAAACCCTTCACGAATCGGACGCGCTGGGACGGGCCTTCAAGGAAATGATGGAGGGGACGCGGATGGAACTGCCCGAAGCGCTGGATTCCCTGAAGCCCCTGGAAGCGGTGCGGCAACATAGCAGCCGGATCACCTGCACCCTGTTGGCCTGGCAGGCTCTCGGCAAGGCGGCAAGACAGGAAGGCTAGCAGAGCCATCTAGCCTTTCGATAGCCTTCACCAATTAGCTGGTATTGGTCTTACCGCCGGAACCCTGATTGTCCATCCGCCTGCAGCCTGGCAATGCATCCTATCTCTACATGAGGGCGTTCGCGTACGCCCATCTCCATGAGATCGTATAGACCTGTCCCTAGAACGCCGAGGAAGGACCTAGCAGGACAGGTTTACCTCGCGAGCCGCCAAGGTTTTTCTCAAGGGGTCTTGCGTCAGTTCCTACAGAGGGAGGTAAGTCATGGGGGAAGGAAAAAGACTAGTCGACAAAGTGGCCATAGTGACCGGGGGCGCGTCTGGCATTGGTGCGGAGACCGCCAGGGTGTTTGCCGGACAGGGCGCTTCCGTTGTCCTCTGCGACGTCAATTCCGTGCTCGGGCGGTCTGTCGTCGGCGAGATCAGCGACGGAGGTGGGAATGCGATTTTTCGCGCACTGGATGTCACAAACGAACAACAATGGACCGCTCTTGTCGCGGAAACGGAGGAGATGTTCGGAAAACTTAATATCCTGACGAACGTCGCGGGAATCTCCGGTCGCGACCCGAAGGAGTTGACACAAGTAACTCCGACCGCCGGAGGCATGTTGGAAGACCAGTCGCTGGACAAATGGAATCAGATCATGGAGGTCAACGCGACAGGAACCTTTCTTGGAACGAGGCATGCCATCGCGCCCATGAGGCGGGCCGGCGGCGGATCCATCATCAACATTTCTTCCATATGCGGAATCATCGGTTCGTTCGCGAACGCCGCCTACCACGCGTCCAAGGGAGCCGTCCGCATCTTTTCGAAAGCAGCTGCCATCCAATATGCACCGGATGGCATCCGGGTAAATTCAATCCACCCTGGCTTCGTCGACACCCCCATGACCAAACCAGCGCATTCCAATCCGGAGTTGGCGCAAATCCGCCTCGAAGCGACGCCGCTGGGTCGTTTCGGTACTCCCCGTGACATTGCATTGGGCTGCCTCTACCTCGCCTCCGATGAGTCCTCGTGGGTTACCGGCTCGGAGCTCGTTATCGACGGCGGCTTGACGGCGAAATAGTCGAAAATTTCAGTACCGCGGTGGCGGCCCCCTTGAGCCAGGTCACGGCCTTGGAAAATGAACTGCCCCGCCGCAAGCAGCGGGGTATCAATCTGAGACGCTATATTTCCCAAATGCCGCAAGCGGCGGGGAATTGAACCCGAAGAGATAAAATTAAAAAATGATCCCGCTATCCAGATTGCCCATCAAGGCCGAGCGAGCTAGCCCACCGGCATTCCGGCGCCCCGCAAATCAATCAACAGTATTCCCGCCGTTTGTTTCTTTCGGTCATGTGGGTACCATAGGAACCGTTGCCGTCCACTCCGTACCTGCGAAGGCTCCTTATGGGCGACGATTCCGGCGCCAACCGGCAAGACAATCTGGAAAAGATTCTCGAGGCCGTCTATCTGTATCATAGGGGCGACAGGGAGAAGGTGGACCGCTGGTTGCGCGATCCGCACCCGCAACTGGGCGGCGAGACACCGTTGGAGATGATCCGCACCGGACGATTCGACATGCTCGTGGACCTGCTGCGCATGATGATCGTCGACATGGATGGCCCGCGCTAGCATTCAGTGGTAGTCGTGCGCGTTAGAAATACAAACAGCGCCTCGCGGCGGCGTGCTCGGCGCGTGACCGATATAAGCGGCTCTTGCTAGCCGGGGTGCTTGCGATTTGACGTTCGGGAGATCCTCATGGCCATGGACCTGATTACCCTCGAGGTATTGCGCAACAAATTCGACGTGATCACCGAGGAGATGCAGGTTACCCTGTTGCGCAGTTCCTACTCCCCGATCGTCAAGGAGGGCGGTGACGCCTCGTCGGCCCTGTTCAGCACGGGCGGCGAGACCATCGCCCAGGCCGAATCCATCCCCATTCACCTGGGCTGCCTGGTGCCGGCGGTGGAGAAGATCATCGCGGTTTATCCACCGCAGGAAATGGCCGAAGGGGACGTGTACATCATGAACGACCCCTACGACGGCGGTTCCCATCTGCCCGACATCATCATCGTGGTACCCGTCATTTACCAAGGGAGCACGGTGGCATTGAGCGCCACCATGGCCCACAACCAGGACGTGGGCGGCAAGTCGCCGGGCAGCGTGCCCACCGACGCCACCGAAATCTTCCAGGAAGGGGTGATCATCCCGCCGCTGAAGTTTTACGACCGGGGCCGGCCCAACGACACACTGCACGCCATGCTGCGC
>JACZVE010000232.1:3347-5606 GCA_022572825.1 SAR324 cluster bacterium | reverse complement strand
GCGGGGCACGTACCCGCGTAGGGGCAGCTCGATCCGCGCCCAGGTCTCGTCGACCACCCCCTCCACGAGCACCCGCTGGTCGCGGTACAGCACGCCGACGGTCTGCGCATTCCTGCCGGGCGCCTCGCGCACGTTGAGCTGGTTGGCGACGACGTAGAACCAATTTTGCTGCGCCTGCCGCCGGGCGATGTCTTCGGCGTCGAAGGAGGAAGGCGCGAACAGCGCCAGCCCCAGCACGATCAGCAGGACCCCCACCACGCCGGGCAGCACCAACCAGCGGGGATCCGCCCACACGAAATGCAGCAGTTCCCCGGGCTTCCAAGACCGGGGCGCCGGCAACCAGCGCGTGGCGTCCAGCCAGCCCAAGGGCGGGGCATCGTCCGGACGCTCGAAGACGGCGCTGCGCGCCTCCTGCGAGTAATCGGCGAGCCGCCAGCCCCGCGCCGCCATCCACGGCTCAATGCGCTGCAAGCGCGCGCTGCGCGCCTCGTCGCTATGGCCGGTGATCTTGAGGATGCGGATCATCGCTTGCGCGGGTCGTCCGGTTTGCGGCCGCGCCGGCCCGCCACCGCCTCACCTCAGCGCGCGGGCCGGCAATGAACACGCGGCCCTCCTGCGGCATTCACACACTCTCGAGGCCGAACAGCGCCGCCGCGTTGTCGAAGAGGATGCGCCGCTTGGCCTGCCGGCTCAGCGGCAGCCGCCCGATCCCGTTCACCGCGTGGGAGAGGGGATAGGGAATGTTGGGAAAATCGCTGCCGAACAGGATCTTGTGGGAGGCACCCTCCAGCCGGGGCGACAGCGCCTCGGGATGGGGACCGCAGGCGGTGAAGCCCACGAAGACCATGGTGGTATCCAGATACAAGTTATCCAGCCGTTCGGCCAGCGTCAGGTACGTCTCCCACTCCCAGGCTCCCATGTGCGCCACCACCACCTTCAGGCGCGGGAAGCGCTCCAGCAGCGCTTGCAGGTAGCGGGGCGAGGTGAAGCGGCCCGGCTCGGGCGCGCTGCCCACGTGCATCACCACCGGCAGTCCCGCCGCCTCGATCTGCTCGAAGGCCGGGTGCAGCGCGCTTTGCGTGGGGTCCATGTCGCTCACCCGCAGGTGCAGCTTGAAGCCCCGGAATCGGTAGTCCTCGATGCAGCGGCGCACCTCCTCGCCCACGCCCGCCTCGGCGTAAAACGTGCCGCAGGGGATGGCCTCTGGCGTGCGGGCGGCGAACCTGGCGGTCCACTCGTTGAGCCAGGCGGCCATGCCCGGCCGGTGCGCGTAATTGAGCGTGGTGAAGCGCTTGATTTTGTTGCGGCGCACCCATTCCAGCCGGCCTGCGGGCAGTTGGCGATAGGTGATGGGCCAGTAGTGGCGGTCGAAGTGGTCCCAGATCCTGCGCATCACCGATTCGGGAAACCAATGGCTGTGCGCGTCGATGAGCCCGTCCAGCCCCAGCTCGCGCAGCAGGTCGCCGTGCCGGGTGCGGCCGTCGTCGCGGGGCGGCACGGCCTCGGCGCCCTCGCTCCACTGGTAGGGGCCCGCCACCCCCTGGCGATGCTGGGCGAAGGAGGCCGCGCAGGCGCAGCCGATCGCGGTCATGGCGGATTCTCGCGGCTGGTTGCCATCGCTGCTCGTCAGGAACCCTATCAAGGTGGAACGCGGAGCGCCACCCGTTCCCGCCGGCCGGCCTACCCTACGGCTCGTAGAGGTGCTCGCCGAGCAGCTCGGGCTTGAAGGCCAGTCCGTGCCCGGGCCGCTCGGGGACGCGCACCGATCCGCCGGCGGGCGATACCGGCTCCACCCACAGGTCGTCCTGCCAGCCCATGTACTCCAGCCAGATACCGTTGGGGATGGAGGCGTTCACCTGCGCCATCAGCTCGTGATACAGGTGCGGGGCGATCTGGATGCCCCAGGTATCCGCGATGGCGGCGATCTTGCGCAGCTCGGTCAGGCCGCCGCGCATCACGTCGGGCTGCAGGATGGGCAGGCAGGGATCCTCGAAGAACGGCCGCAGATCGAAGCGGGTGAAGTGGTTCTCTCCGCCCACGATGCGCAGGTCCAAAGCGCGCGCGATACGGCGGTAGCCCGCGAAGTCGTGGGCCGGCACCGGCTCTTCCAACCAGTAGACGTCGTAGTGCTGGAACTTGCGCCCCATGGGTATGGCCACGTCGGCGGTCCAGCCCTGGTTGACGTCGATCATGATATCGATGCCGTCGCCCAGCGCCTCGCGCATGCGGCGCACGTGCTCCAGGTCCTGGGCCAGCGTG
>JACZVE010000232.1:0-3337 GCA_022572825.1 SAR324 cluster bacterium | reverse complement strand
ATCTTGATGGCTCCGAAGCCCTGGCGCACATAGCGCTGCGCCTTCTCGATCATGCCCTCTCCGCCCAGGCCGCGGAAGCAGCCGCTGCCGTAGATGGGCATTTCTTCGCGGTAACCGCCCCAAAGCCTGAACAGCGGCAACCCGGCGTGCTTGCCGAGCGCGTCCCACAGGGCGATGTCCAGCGCGGAGAGCGCCATGACCGAGATGCCCATGCGGCCCTGGGCGTAGGTGGCCCGCCACATGGTCTGCCACAGGCGCTCCACACAGCTGGCGTCCTGGCCCAGCAACAGCGGCTTGAGCAGCTCGTGCAGGCAGGTGTCCAGGGTGCGCAGGCCGCCGCCCAGGGGCTGAATGTAGCCCATCCCGACCACGCCGCCCGCGGTTTCGATCTCCGCGATGAGAAACTGCCGCATGGCACGCAGGCCCAGGCCCGTCTGCGGCGGGTCCACATAAGGCAGCGAGATCAGCCGCGTGCGGATGTCCTCGATGATCCTGTCATGTTTTGCGGCCATGGCGCTCCCTATCGGTGCGGATCCCTCGTTGCGATTGCGGTTGCCGCGCGTCTGGTGCATCGTGTATCAGAATCGTCATGAATCTGCTCGAAGTCGAAGACCTGAAGACCTACTTCCGCACGGAGGACGGCCTGGCCCGCGCCGTGGACGGGATTTCCTTTTCCATCGGCGAGGGAGAGAGCCTGGCGTTGGTGGGGGAATCGGCGTGCGGCAAAACGGTGACTGCGCTGTCGGTGATGGGGCTGATCCGCGCACCGGGTTATCATCCCGGCGGCAGTATCCGCTTCGAGGGCGAACCCCTGCTGGGCGCCGGGGAAGCGGTGATGCGGCGCATCCGGGGCAACCGCATGTCGATGATCTTCCAGGAGCCGATGACTGCCCTCAATCCGGTGTACTCCATCGCCAATCAGCTCGCCGAGCCGCTGATCCTGCACCAGCGCATGACGGCGGGCCAGGCCCGCGCCCGCGCCGGGGAGCTGCTGGGCGAGCTGGGCATCCCGTCGCCGGAGGTGGTGCTGGACAGCTATCCCCATCAGCTTTCCGGCGGCATGGGCCAGCGCGTCATGATCGCCATGGCCATGGCCTGCCGTCCCCGCCTGATGATCGCCGACGAGCCGTCCACCGCCCTCGACGTGACCGTGCAGGCGCAGATCCTTCATCTCATCAAGGAGTTGCAGCGCGAAGTGGGCATGGCTCTGCTGCTGATCACGCACGACCTGGGGGTGGTCAACCAGATGTGCGAGAGCATCTGCGTGATGTACTCGGGCCGCGTGGCGGAGACCGGCCCGCGAGAGGCGCTGCTGCGCGATGCGCTGCATCCCTATACCGTCAAGCTGCTGCAGTCCATTCCCCGCGGGGTGCGCCGCGATCAGCGGCTCAGCGTGATCCGCGGGCAGGTGCGCTCGGCCACGGACTATCCGGAGGGCTGCCGTTTTGCGGAGCGCTGCGATCATGCGGCCCCGCGCTGCCGGGCGGATCAGCCGCCGCTGTACGAGACCCGCGCCGGAGGGCGCTCGGCCTGCTTTCTGCAGGACCCGGACGATCCCCTCCCTCCCCAGCAGGTGCCGCCCGGCGTCGGCGAAGCGCACGGGGAAGCGGCCGGCGGCGGGGAAGTCCTGCTGGAAACCCGCGGGCTTTCCACCTTTTTCCCGGTCACGAAAGGCTTTCTGAAGCGGGTGGTGGGCTATGTGCGCGCCGTGGACGGCGTTTCGCTGGCCATCCGCGAGGGCACCACGCTGGGCCTCGTGGGCGAGTCCGGCTGCGGCAAGACGACCCTGGGCCACAGCCTGCTCAACCTGGTCGGCCAGGCGCGGGGCGAGGTGCTGTTCGAAGGCGTCAACCTGTTGGGTCTTTCCGCACGCGAGTTGCGCAGAATGCGCAAGCGGGTGCAGATCATCTTTCAGGATCCCTTCGCCTCGCTCAATCCGCGCCTGATGGTCAACGATATCGTGGGGGAGGGGTTGCGCATCCACCAGCCGGGTATCGCCGCGGCGGAGTATGAGGCACGCCTTGCGGAAACCCTGGCCGAGGTGGGCCTGTCCGCCGACATCGGCCACCGCTACGCGCACGAGTTTTCCGGCGGCCAACGCCAGCGCATCGCGGTGGCGCGGGCCCTGATCCTGCGGCCACGGTTCATCGTGCTGGACGAGGCCACCAGCGCCCTGGACGTCTCCGTGCAGGCACAGATTCTCAACCTGCTGCGCGATCTTCAGGCGCGCCACAACCTGACCTATCTGTTCATTACGCACGACCTGGGCGTGGTGGAATACCTGGCCGATGAAATCGCCGTGATGTATCTGGGCCGCATCGTGGAGTACGGCCCCACGGCCGCGGTGCTACATCAGCCCTCCCATCCCTACACCCGCAGCCTGCTGGAGGCGGTGCCCAGCCTGGAGGAGCGCTGGAGCGCACCCCCGGCGCTGAGCGGCGACGTGCCCTCCTCGGTCGACCCGCCGGCGGGCTGTCATTTCCACCCGCGTTGCCCCGTGTACAACACCACGGACGACCCCCGCCTCCGTGCCGACTGCCCCGCCCGCTATCCCGAACCGTTCCCCCAGAGTCCATCCCATTGGGCCAAGTGCTTCGCGGTGCAAGGCCGGGGCTGAGCGAGGGCCGCGGGTGCCCTGGTACTACTGTGTCAGTTTCAGCCACAGATAAACACGGATGAACACTGATACAAACAATTTCAACGGCTTAGTTCCGCATAAACCTGTGTTCAACTGTGGCTACGATTTCGTAATTATCTGTAATCACTCATGGCGTTCCATAACTGACATAGTAGTACTAGGCTACGGGCACCCTTTGCCTTGATCGCTACCATCCTGGTGGTATCGGCGTTGGCTTTCCGGTTCGGCTTCGGTAGCGGACGACTATAAAATCTAGAACCCTATCTGCCGAACCAAGCCATGACCCAGCCCTTCCAATCCACGCCCTCCCGCTGGTTCACTGACAGCGGCTTCTGGGCTCCCAAGCGGCAACCGGATCGGGTTCATCTTCACTGTTGCTTTTTCGCTGCTGCTAAATTTTGTTCTGTGGTGCGAATATGGGGATGGCCCTTAGGCAACGCCCCGCGAAGGATGGCCAGGGCCTTTTCATAGTACCCGATGGCCTTCCGGTATTGGCCCATGGATCGCCAGGCTTCGCCCAGGTTGTTGTAGCCTGTTGCGGTGCTGGGGTGGTTTTTCCCCAGTGTTTCCCGGAAGATGGCCAGGGCCTTTTCATAGTACCCGATGGCCTTCTGGTATTGCCCCAGGGATCGCCAGGCCGCGCCAAGGTTGTCGAAGGTGATGGCGGTGTTGGGATGGTTTTCCCCCGACGCTTCCCGG
>JACZVE010000231.1 GCA_022572825.1 SAR324 cluster bacterium | reverse complement strand
TGACCAAGTAGACCTCGCTGGGTTCCTGGGGCGGCGTACCTGCCCATCCCGTCCCCCCTCCACTCGCCATCAGGACGGTACCAATAATCAGTGCCGGTATTGGAGATATCTTTTTCATGACTCTTTCCTCGCCGCGAGATGTTCTCGCCATCTGACCCTCTCGTTTGGATTTCGCGTTCATGTTTCTATGATTAAGCAATCCCCATGCCAACTGCTGAACCTGGGGGAGGTCAGCCAGGCTAAGCACGGAACCACGTTGATTTCTTAAAGAATTTGGCGTGTGCTTTCCAGGGAAGTTGCCGGGCATCGGGGTCCCAGTCTGGAGGGGTTAGCCAAATGGCTAAGACGTTTAGTCAATCCGCTAAGGAGCTGAACCGGAGAATACCGCCTTGGGGGTCGGTGGCCAGGAGAGGTTGGCCGAGGGGGGGGGACTTGAGGAGGGTGAACGTGAGATCCCTGAGCAGGTGGTGGTTCCCACACAATCACATTCGCCCACACAGCTCCTTGGGCTACAGGTCTCCAGTCCCAAGGACCGTGGTGCCTTGGATGGTCCCGGCAGGGGGTACCGATCCTTCGGGATTAACATTGGGAGTGGTACAATAACCGGGGGCAGGTCAGGCCCAACGGGGAGGATTAACCGATATTTCCCAGATGGAGCCGCGGGAAACCTGCACGCGTGCTCACAGGGGCTTCATACCACAAATCCGGAAGACGAAACCAAGAAATCAAGTTGCCTGACCCGATTTTGATTTGCGAAGGGTGCTCCGAACCTTTTTCCGGGGTGTTCCGACACAGTAATGCGACCAAGAATCCTTTCGCTCTCGTTCTGGAATCCGGCCATTGATTTCACTCACAGGCTGGGCCGTCACACCGGCACCGGCTGAATCAGTCGGCGAATCCGTCTCAGGATGGCAGCGAACAGATTCCGTGAGATCGACACCTCCGCTTTACCGGAGCAACGGAAATCAACGCCGAAATAGCAACGATCCGCTCGGCGGGATTCCTGACCGGTGCAAGGAAGGTCGGGATGGGGCCGTCGTGTCTGCCAATGTTTCTGTCTAAGCTCGAGGGGCCTGCTGGTCGGAAGGGCGGTGTATGCGGTTGTTTCCTGAGGTAGGGACGGTTCCTGGCGCACTGATTTCTATAGATGATTGTTAAGCCAATTCTCTTTCAAGTATTGGCTCATTGCGGGTTTCAAAAATACTTTACCCCCCAATTCCTCCGTCCCCACAAAGCTGTGCGTAGCGGGGAGGGGGCGAGGGTAGGGACTCATCAATTCAGCAATAACCCCCTTTTGAAAGAGAATCTGTATTAGATGATGGAGGCCACCTGGTCTCCCGTCGGCTCCGCTCAACAAAACCACGGCTCCGTCATGCGAGGGGCCGCCGGTTGCATCCATGGCCCGGCAAGCAGCGCCTCCGCTTCAGCGTTCCGTTCGGCGGCCGAGAGCGCTTCGCGGCAGATGGCCTCGAAGACGGCCTCAGCGGGCGTGCCGTCCCCAGCGGCCTGCTCGACCAGCGCGCTTACCCGCGCGTGCAGCGCGTCCATGCGGGAGTCCGGATGCCTCCAGGGGTGCGCCAGCGACTCCGGGTCGAGCGGCTCCTGATAGGGCAGCCACTGTGGCGTGTTCAGCAACGCCGAGCCGGGAGGCACGAGGAGCCGGATGGTGAACTGCACCGCATCCACGTGATGCACCAGCCCTTCCCGATGCACGAATGCCAGCATCTCGATGTAATCGTCCAGCGTGGTCCACGGCGTGAAGGCCACCCAGGTGGGCCGCAGTGCGACCCCCGCCTCGCGCGTGATATGGAGTGCCCGTTCGATGTCCGCCCGCGTATGGCCCTTTGCCAAGCAGTGCAGCACCGTGTCGCTGAGCGATTCCACCGCCGAGACGACGAACAGGCAGCCCGTCCGGGCCAACTCCGGTATCAGGGCGGCGTGCTTGAGGATGTGTTCCACCTTGGTGGTGAGGTCATAGCTCACCCGCGGGAAACGCTCGTGAAGCGCCTGCACCAGCTTGAGCGCATGCCCGGGCCCGTTCAGAAAGTCCGGGTCTCCGAAGGTGATGTGCCCGGCGCCCTGGGCCACCTGCCGGGCGATGTCCTCCAGTACGATTTCGCGGGGTACAACGAAAAAGCGACCCCCATAGACGGCCGGGATGGGGCAGTGCAAACACATGTGCTTGCAGCCGCGGCTCGCCTCCACATAGCCCACCTTGCGGGAGCCACCATCGTACATCAGCCGCGCGTACGCGCTTAACTCCGGCAGGCCCGCCCGTGTCGGTGCCGCGAACTGGGTGCGCGCCAGCCGCGGTGCCTCGCGTTGGCGGGGCCGCGAGACGCCGGCGATCGCCACGTCGCGACCGGCATGCATCGCTTCAACGAGCGCCACCAGAGGCGGCTCGTACTCCCCTCCGATGACGGAATCGGCCGAGCTTCCCAATAGCAGATCCTCGTTGAGAGGCGCATACAACCCGTAAAAGCAGATATGACACCGCGCATTGATGGCGCGTACCCGTTCGGCCACCTTCATGCCGAGCCGCAACGCGGTGTGCATGGGCACACTGATGCCGACGAACCCGGCGCGCGCAACCATCTCCGCATTCAGCCGTTCCCTGGCCAGGTCCTGGAGCGCGGGCGGGTACCCCGCCGCCTCGAGAAAGCCGGCCGGCGAGGCCAAGCCCGTGGGGGCGTGCCCCAGCTCGTAGCACGAGAGCAGCAGCACCCGCCCGGGTGCCTTGAGGGAGTCTGCCCGTTCGTCAGGCACGGGCGCTACTTCTTGCCCTGTTGGTAGTAAGGATTGGTGCCGGCGGAGTGGTCCGTGGTGTCGATGAGGGACACCATTTCCGGAAGCACTTCCCGCATGCGGGCTTCCACACCCTGGCGCAGGGTGACGTCGGCCATCCCGCACCCCTGGCAGCCCCCACCCAGCTGCACGTAGACGTTGTTGTCCTTCACGTCGAGCAGCGTGAAGGAGCCTCCGTGGGCGGCGACGGAAGGATTGATCTCTCCATCGAGCAGGTCCTGCACGATCTTCAGTTGCTCCTCGCGGGAACGGGCCGTGACCTGCTTGAACCCGAACTCGAAGCGCTTCTTCGGCTGCGCGGCCGCCGCCTCGGGAAACGCCACCCCGCCGTTGTGGAAGAAGCCGTGGATCACTCCCGGCAGCGTTTGCATCAACCCGTCCCAGTCCGCCTCCTCCGCCATCAGCACCGTAATGCTGGCGCCTTCGATGACGACGGATTCGATCCCCCCTGCCGCGAAGATCGCCTGGGCCAGGGGCGAGTCGGCTGCGGCTTCCCCGCTGTCGTACTCGCGCTTCTCGCCGGACGGCAGCAGCGTACGATCGACCTGAAACTTCAGGGCGTTGGGTTGGTCGCTCCACAGATGGTGGACGGCGACATCCTCGCACCGCATGGTCTCCACCAGCGGAGAGACGGCTTCCTCGGCGGACGGCCCGGACTCGCAGTGCGCCGGGTCGCTCTTGCGCGATAACAGGGATCGGATCGGCTTCATTAGCGCATTCAAGCCCAGTACCTCCAGATGCCGGTGTGCTGGCGATGGTGGCGGAATTGCCAAGGCGAACAAGGTTCCAAAGGACGGCGGCACCCATCGCGCACCGCCGCGCATCCGGACGCATTCATCATACGAGCAGCGCGCCGACAATGCAATTGCAAATACGGCATTATTTAACGGGTATAGCCGACCGGCTTTCGCGTTCGCTCCATACCCTTGGCGCCACGCGTGGTGGGCCGGCCGGGCGCACGGTTCGACAGTATCGACCTAGCGGAGATGGGCGGGTGGCGGGAGATATCAGCCACGGGCCTGTTTGGCGTTCGGCTCCTGTCCGGCGTCCGCGCGGATCTGTTCCTTGCCTTCTTCTTCCTCCGAGGGTTCCCTGCGCTCGATCCGTACCTTGATCACCCGTTGCGGGTCCGCCTCGGTGACATGGAAAGCGTATCCCTCGTATAGGTGCTCCCAGTCTTTTGCGGGCACCTCGTGCGCTTCCTCCATGAGAAAGCCTCCCAGGCTCTCGTAATCGCGGTCTTTCGGAAATGCGATGGCCAGCGCTTCCTCCAGCACATCGATGTCGACGCGGGCATCGGCGACGTAGGTGCCGTCGCCGGTGCTGATCAGACGCTCTTCTTCGGCATCGAATTCATCCTGAATTTCCCCGAGCAGCTCTTCTATGATGTCTTCCAGGGTCAACAATCCGCCGGTGCCGCCGAATTCGTCGACCACGATAGCCATGTGCATGCGGTCGCGCTGGAACAGCTTGAGCACCTCGCTGATCTTCTTGGACTCCGGCACGAACAAGGCCGGACGCATGCGGCTGGCCAGGAAGGTGCCCTGCTCCCCCTTGGACGGAGGGGTGATCAGATTCTTGGTGTAAAAGATGCCCACGATCTTGTCGATGGACTGCTCATAGACGGGAATGCGGCTGAATCCGGATTTGAGGCTGGCCTCCACCACCTTCTTGTAGGGACTTTCCACCGAGATACTCACCATGTCGGTGCGCGGTACCATGATCTCCCGCGCCGCCGTGTCCGAAAACCCGAAGATCGAGCTCAGCAGGTGCTCCTTGTCCTCGTCCAGCGTGCCCTGACGCCGCCCGAGGCTGACGATATACTCGATGTCCTCCTCGGTGACCCGCTCGCGCCCTCCCTGCGGCCCTCCGATGAGCCAGAACAGACCCTTGATGAACAGCGTCAAAATCCAGGTGACCGGGAAGAAGAGGACGTGAAACACCACCACCAGATTCATCAGGAACGGCGCCACCAGCTCGGCATAGGCGCGCGCCAGGGTCTTGGGGGTGATTTCGCTGGAGAATAACAGCAGAAAGGTCATCGCGCCGACGGCGATGGGAATGCCACTGGTGGAAAAGTAACGGCTGGCAAGACTCGTGGCCAAAGCGCTGGCCGTGATGTTGAAGATGTTGTTGCCAATGAGAATGGTCGTCAGGATGCCGTTGGGATTGTCTTTCCACAGCCGCAGCGACCGCGCCCAGATGGGATGTTTTTCCAGTAGCTGCTCCAGCCGCACCATCGGCAGGGAGGTGAGTGCTGTCTCGGAGCCGGAGAAAAACGCGGAAAAGAGCAGGCAGACCGCGATCCCGGTCAGTTCCATCGTTGGAATTTCCAATATCGCCGCTTCCACTGATCGTGCTCCCCTTGTCTTTCGTCTCACCTGACGGCGCGACGGCCACCCGCATCGTACAACGCCAACCGATCCCGCTCGCTGGCGGTCTGGTGCCGGGGCGCCGCTAGCGGCTGCCCGGCTGCGTTCTATTGCGCTCCATCACGCGCTCCCGCCGCATGTCCACCGCTGCCAGATCGGCATCGCGCGCCCACTCCCCGTGGGCCTCTTGCTCCAGCCGCAGACCCTCTGCCAGCGAGTGCGCGGCACCGGCGTTCATGAGCCGCTTCATCTTTTGCAGCACGGCAGAGTCTGCCTGGGCCATGCGCTCCGCGAGCCGCCAGGCTTCCGGCAGCAGCATATCCGGCGAGGTCAGTTGGCTCACCAGGCCACACCGATGGGCATCCTCGGCCTCGAGAAATTCGCCCGTCAGACTCAGCGCCATCGCCCGCGGCAAACCGATGATGCGGGAAAGCTTCTGAGACAGACCCCCGCCGGGCATTACGCCAAGCTGGGCGTGG
>JACZVE010000005.1 GCA_022572825.1 SAR324 cluster bacterium | reverse complement strand
AAGGAGCCTGTCGCGCCCGTCCTGAGCTTGTCGAAGGGAAGGGTCGGGCTGGTGCATCTTTTGCCGTTTTTGACGCTGCTTCAACAGTTGCCTGTGTTTATTTGCGTCCATCCACGGTTGGATGTTGTCTTCATGAAAGTGTAGTTCCGAGCTCGGAATTGATTGAAAGCGCTTCGGGATCGGCGCAACGCTTCGAACGGGAAGCACTTGCTTCGCCTATCGGCACGACGGGGAGAGGACCATGATTCGTGAATCGGTGCGGGTGGGGGAGCGCACGCTGGAACTGGAGACGGGCAGGATCGCCAATCAGGCCCACGGCGCGGTGCTGTTGCGCGAAGGCGACACGGTGATTCTGGCCACTGCCGTCTACAACCCCGCAGGGGCGCCAGCGCGGGACTTTCTTCCGCTCACGGTCGATCACCGCGAGTACATGTCCGCCGTGGCCCGGATTCCGGGCGGCTTCCTGCGCCGGGAAGGCCGCAGTTCGGAGCGCGAAGTGCTCGCCAGCCGGCTCTGCGACCGCTCCCTCCGTCCGCTCTTCCCCAAGGCCTATCGGCTGGAAACCCAGGTCATCACGACGGTGCTCAGCTACGACGTCCGTTCCGACGCGCCCGTGCTGGCCATGATCGCCGCGGCCGCAGCCCTTCATCTATCGGAAATACCCTGGCGCGGACCGCTGGCGGCGATTCGCGTTGGGCGCTGCGATGGCTCCCTGGTGGCGCTGCCGGCGCTCGAGCAATTGTCGCGCTCGACATTGGATCTGGTGGCGTCCTTCAGCCGGGAAGGTGTGGTGATGCTCGAAGGGGGGGCGCAGCAGATGCCGGACGGGGAGGTGCTGGAGTCGCTCGCGTTCGCACAGGATGCCGTGCAGCCGCTGTTGGCGTCGCTGGATAAGCTTCGCGAGGCCGCGGGCCGGGAGAAAGTGCCCCTGCCCGAGCCCGAAGACACGCCGGCGTTCGACCCGGCCTGGCGAGAGCAGGCGCGCCGGCGCCTGGCGGCCGCCCTGGCCATCCCAGAAAAGCAGGCCCGCCGTGCCGCCATGCGGGAGGTGCGCCAAGCGGTGATCGCGGAGCTGCCGGAGCGCGGCGCGGGACGCGGATGCGGGCAGGAGGCCAACGGCGAAGCGGCCGAGGGGATGCTGGCCGATTTGGAAGCGGAGCTGCTGCGGGAGCAGGTGCTCGCCGAGGGCAAACGCGTGGACGGCCGCAGGCCGGAAGAGATCCGCCCCATCGCGATCGAGGTGGACTGGCTGCCTGCTACTCACGGGTCGGCGCTTTTCACCCGCGGTGAAACTCAGGCCATGGTATCCCTGACCCTCGGCACCCAGCAGGACCGCCAGCGGGTCGAATCGATCGAGGGTGTGACCTTCGACCGGTTCTTGCTGCACTACAGCTTCCCTCCCTACTCCGTCGGTGAGGTGCGCCCCCTTCGCGGGCCGGGCCGGCGAGAGGTGGGCCACGGCGCCCTCGCGCGGCGGGCGCTGGCGGCCGTCGTGCCGGGGGAAGAGGCTTTTCCCTATACCGTGCGGCTGGTCTCGGAAATCAGCGAGTCCAATGGCTCCTCCTCCATGGCGACAGTGTGCGGCGGCTGCCTGGCCCTGATGGACGGCGGCGTGCCGATCGCGGCGCCGGTGGCTGGAATCGCGATGGGCCTGATCAGGGAGGGTGAGCGGCACGTGATACTCAGCGATATCCTGGGGGACGAGGACCATCTGGGAGACATGGATTTCAAGGTCGCCGGCACGGCGGAGGGCGTGACGGCCATTCAGATGGACAACAAGGTCGGCAGCCTGCCGCCCGAGGTGATGGCCAAGGCATTCGAGCAGGCCCGGCAGGGGAGGCTGCACATTCTCGCGGAGATGGGCAAGGTGCTGGAGGGTCCGCGTCCGGAGTTGAAGCCCAACGCACCGGTCATCGCGTCGCTGTCCATCGCATCGCAACGGGTGCGTGACCTTATCGGCCCCGGCGGGCGCACAATTCAGGAGATTCAGCGCGAGCACGGTGTGCGCGTGGAAGTGGCGGACAGCGGCAGCGTCCGCATCTACGCCCCCACCCGCGATGCCCTCCATGCGGGCCGGGAGGCGGTGCTGGAGGTGGCGGGCAGCCTCGAGGTCGGCCGCATCTACGAGGGCGTCGTCACGGGGGTGAAGGAGTTCGGCGCGTTCGTGCGCGTGCGGGGGCAGGACGGATTGGTGCACATCTCGGAATGGACCGCCGGACGGGTCGATCGCATGAGCGAGGTCGTCAAACCGGGAGATCTGGTGCAGGTCAAAGTGTTGGAGCCGGATCGCGCCGGTCGGCTTTCTCTTTCCCGCAAGGAAGCGCTATGACACCCCGGCGCGCGGCTACCGGCTATGGGAGGACGAGCAACGCTGCCGCGGCGCCACCGCCGGAGGGGAAGCTCAACCGCGGCCCAGCGAGGCGATCAGCAGGAAGAACACAAAGGCCAGGCCCAGTATGATCATCATGTACTGGCGGGCGGATTTCTTGGCGAAGTTCGGCGTGCCGCCGAAGCGGCGCCGGCCGAACATGCTGCGCTTGGGTACCCAGGGGCGGCTATCGCGCTCGCTGTAGTAGAAAAGGCTAAAGCGCCAGTTCGCAGTGTCGTTCCATTCCTCCTCGTCGATTTCTTGCTGGGATTGCTGTTCAGCCATGGTGACCGCTTCGGTGTAGGGAAGTCGGTGTAGGCAAGAAGGTGCTGCCTCAGGGACGTGCCGTGTCGCAGTTCCAGCAGGCGCCGAACATGGGCTCGTGCACCTCCCCGCAGCCCGGGCAGGTCCAGGTAACCCCCCGCACCCCGGGCAGGCCCGAGCGGTAATGCTCGATGAGCGCTTTGGCTTCTCCCAGCCGCGAGGCGTCTTCCAGATGCAGTGCCGTGGTGATCTCGACGAAGGGAATCTCACCCAGGGCGCTGCTCAACTGGGGGTCGGTGATGGAGACAGGCAACCCCTGGGCGTCAAGGAAATGATAGAAGGCGTAGGCCTCCATCCGATTGAGAAATCGTTCGAGAACGATGCGCCGGGGTTCCCCGTATTCCATCAAGCACAACCCGGATTGCGGAATCGCCGCGCCGCTCGGAAGGAAACGGCCAGGATACCGGCGTCAGTTTAGCAAATCCGGGCCACTAGGAAAATACTAGGAAAATAGCGGACAATCGCAAGCGGGCGAGAGATCAGCGGATGACAGGCGGCGGGCGATGATGCGCCCAACGTCCGATGTCAGGCGAACGGTCGCCAACGGCTAACTGGCGGGATACGCGTAAACCGTTTAGTTCAGAAATCTGGGCTTTATCAGCCACTTGGCGATCTCGTCGAGCGTCTTGGCGAAGATGTGCGTCACATAGCGCAGCTTCACCTCGTTGGCCACGACCTTGTCCATCTCCTCGATGGCCTGTGCGGCCGCCTCACTGACCCGACGCTCAAAGTCCGGGTTGCGTGCCAACCGGAAATAGTCGTCGTAGGTGTTTTCCGTTTCGGTATTCATGATCGCTCTTCCGTTGAGGCGTATCGTCGCAAAAGCTGGAATTGTTGACGTCCGGTCAGTTCAGGTATCGGCGCGCATGCGAAAAACTTGAGCGACGTTCGCACCCAGATTTGCCCTGCGCTCCGGGCCGTTGCGTGGGGTTAGGGCCGCTGCTTTCCTTTCGGGGTTTTCCATCGGGGTTTTCCATGAGATGGTGAATTATGGGAAGCGCCGACGCAAAGCCGCAGAGAGCGAACAAGCCTGCGAATCCACAGCATCAGGAGCAGTCATGTACAAGGTGACGATCATGTATCCCAATGAAGAAGGGGTGCGGTTCGACTTCGACTACTACCGCAACAAGCACATGAAGCTTGTCGCGGAGCAGCTTCGGCCCTTCGGCCTGACAAAAACGGGGGTGGAGAAGGGGATTTCCGGCGGGGCAGGTCAGTCCGCACCCTACGTGTGCGTGGGGTATATGCTGTTCGACCGTGCCGATGGCTACGATGAGGGTGTGAAGGCGGTCGGATCCGTCTTGCGGGCGGATATCGCCAATTACACCAACGTAACGCCCACGCGGCTCATCAGTGAATTGATGGACTAAAGGTCGTGTACTTCCGCGAGGGCACGCGCCAAAAGCGCCTCATCCAATCCGAGGGCGCGATACGCGCGCCACATCTGGTAAAAGTATTGCACGGATGGCGGGCGCAGGTCCACATTGCGTTTCCGATAGGTGAGAGCATCCTGTCGCGTACCGTCGCGCGCCGTCACTCCCACGGGCAGGTGCTCATAGACGCCGGGATAGCCCTCGTACGCGTCAAGGCGCTGCAAATCTGCCTCGTTGAGCGCATACAGCAGACCCTGAACCTCCGCACCCTGCTCCGGCAGGATCGTCGCCACACCGCCGCCCCAATTGGGGGATTGGCCGCAAAAGGCCAGCCGATAGTCCTTTAGCACTCCCGGCTGCAGCACGCTGCAACCGGGGCAACGCTCCTCCATCTGCGGCTGGTGCAGATTGGAGCCGAAGGCGAAGTAAATCAGGGGCTCCCTCATGGGGTCGTCGCGGCCTCGCTCTGTCCGGGCCGTTGCCTTGGCGATGGACGGCGGTACTCCCTCAGGGCGAGAAAAGTGGTGCTGGCGAAAATTATCACACCGCCCAGTGCGGCCCACACGTCCGGAATCTCGGCAAACAGGAAGTAGCCCAGCAGCGCGCTCCACACCAGCTTGAGAAAGTCCAGCGGCAGCACGGCGGTGACCTCCGCGACCCGGAAGGACTGCGCCAGGGAGATTTGCCCAACGGTGCCGAATGCCGCGATCAACGCCAGCCACGCCAGTTGCTCCATGTCGGGCCATTGCCAAAAGAGAAGGGCCGCCAGGAAGGACATCGGGGTCATGAACGACACCATGTACAGGGCGATCGTCACGCTGGATTCGGTGCGCGCCAGCACCTTGATCACTATCATGGTCACCGCCCAGATGGCAGACGAGATCAGCAGCAGCAGCGGCCCCTCGTTGGCCGCGGGCGCGCCGGGCCGCAGGATGATAACGGCCCCGACGAAGCCGAACAGGATCACGGCAACCCGGTGCCATGCCGGCCGCTCGCGCAGCCATACGAACGCCAAAAGCGAGGCGAACAACGGGGCGGTGAACCCCAGCGCGGCCACGTTCGCCAGCGGCGTGATCAACACGGCGTGGAAGAACATCAGCATGGCAACGACGTTGAGGGAGCCGCGCACAAAATGCAGGCGCAGTTGGGTCGTGCGGTAGTGATGCAAAATACCGTTCCTGTACCAGACCCACAGCAACAACCACGCAATCAGGTTGCGGAAAAAAGCGACCTCGAAGGGGTGCAGATCGCCGGGCACCATCCGAATGCACACGTACATCGCAGCCATGCAGCCCGTCGATAGCACCATCAAGGACATGCCGCGCAAATTTCCGGAGGCGCCGGCAATGGTGCCGTGCAGCAGCGTCAGGGCTTTCGATGGGCTCATTGTCCTATGGCGACCCAAGCGTTGTGGTCTAATGGCCGCCGCCGCGCCGGCAACCGCCCGCACCGGGCCCTTTGCGTCCCGCGGCGGCGGTATCCGACCCCAATCGTGAAGACAGAAGCGGTCGGTGGTGCGGTGAAGGGAGCGCACAACCGCCGGCGATGACGCCGTCCGGCCCGCGATGCAGGCCGACAGGGCAGGGGGGACGGTGTTGACAATTGCAGCGGCCCTGAATAGATACGCAGCTTGGGACATCTGTACCGCATTTGCGCCGGCGGCAGAAGCAGACCGTTATTGGCGCGGCGATGCAGCCGGCCGCAAGCCTGCCGGGCACCGCGCCGTGCGGGCTGACTTCGCTGCGCGGGCGGGCCGCTTTCACGCGCCGGCGGGTAAAGCGCGCCAAGGCTCCGCGTGCGCCCGATCCTCACCTCCTGCACCCCGCCCATGAACCTGTACGCGCCTCCACCCGTCATCAAAAGCGAGATCTTCGCCCGCGTGCCGGACAATCTGCGCAAGACTCGGCGGACAGACTGGGCAGACATCAATGCGGGCGGCCGGGAACTGGACTGCTTTCTGGAGGGGCCTTCCTTCGACAGGGACGGCAATCTGTACCTGGTGGATATTCCCAACGGCCGCATCTTCCGCGTTTCGCCCCAGGGCGACTTCCAGGTCGTCTGCGAGTATGACGGCGAGCCCAACGGCCTGAAGATTCGCAAGGACGGCCAGATCTTCATCGCGGATTACAAGAACGGGATCATGCGGCTGGATCCCGGCTCGGGCCTGGTATCTCCGTACGTTACGCGGCGCCGCCTGGAACCGTTCAAGGGCTGCAATGACCTGGTCTTCCACAGCAGCGGGGACCTCTTCTTTACCGATCAGGGCCAGACCGGGTTTCAGGACCCCAGCGGACGCGTGTTCAGGTACACCACGGCCGGCGAGCTGCGGCAGGTGCTCGGCGGGATTCCCAGCCCGAACGGCCTGGTCTTCAATCCGGCGGAGTCGATCCTCTATGTCGCCGTGACGCGCGCCAACGCCGTCTGGCGGCTGCCCATCATGCCCGACGGCGAGGTGTCGAAGGTCGGCTTGTTCGTGCAGCTTTCGGGCGGATTGGCCGGGCCGGACGGCCTGGCCGTGGACGAGGAGGGCAGCCTGGCCGTCTGTCACGCGGGACTGGGCGTCGTCTGGCTCTTCAGTTGGCTGGGGGAGCCCTTGTTTCGCATCCAATCCTGCGCGGGACTGTCGACGACAAACCTGGCCTATGGCGGCCCCGAGCGGAAGTCGGTCTTTATTACGGAATCGGAAACCGGTACCGTGCTGCGGGCGGAGCTGCCCGTGGCGGGGCAAGTGATGTATTCCCATCGGTAGATGGGACGCAGGTGTGCCGCCGTCCGTGGGCGGGTGCCGCGTCGCATTGCCTGCCTGCTTCCGGCAGACGAATACGTAGTCGGACATACATCCGGGGGGCGGATGATTCAGCTAATTTCGGACGGGTGAATCGCCGCCGGTCGGGACAGTTGGATTGGGATTGCCCGGCCCACTCTATAGGCTGTCATTGATGTTTGATTATTCCAGAGCGTTGTGCCAGACATAGTGCTCGCTCGGGAAGGGGGCCCGCCGATAGCGAGGGTCTCCCCGGGATTCCAAAGGTGTCCACAAGCGGGTGGTCACCACTTATGAGAAGAGCGTCAAACGGGAGAACCGATCATGCATCTATCAAATTTCCTAAGGATTTCAGCGTCTGTGCTGATCGCAGGCGGCCTGGCATTTGCCCTGGGCACGCCGGCAGACGCCGCGAAGGTGCGCTGGAAGATGCAGAGCGCCTTCGGCAGCAAGCTCCCCCACTTGGGCACGTCCGGCGTACGCTTCTCGGACAATGTAAAGGTAATGTCCGGCGGCGACCTGATAATCAAGTTTTTCGAGCCCGGCGCGCTGGTGCCGACGCTGGAGTGCTTCGACTCGGTTTCGAAGGGCGCCATCGAGTCCTGCTGGACGACGCCGGGCTATCACACGGCCAAATATCCGGCGTTGGCCTTCTTCACCGCGGTGCCCTTCGGCCCGCAGGTGGGCGAGTTCGTCGCCTGGTTGTGGTTCGGCGGAGGCAACGACATCAAGAACGAGATCTACGCCAAGCACAACCTGTACGCCATCAACGGCTTCGCGATCGGGCCGGAGACCTCCGGCTGGTTCAGAACGGAGATCACCTCGCTGGATCAGTTGCGGGGCATGAAGATGCGCTTCTTCGGGCTGGGGGCCAAGGTGATGCAGAAGATGGGCGTGTCGACCCAACTGCTGGCGGGCGCGGACATCTACCCGGCGCTGGAGCGCGGCGTGATCGACGCCACCGAGTTCTCCATGCCCACCATCGACATCAAACTCGGCTTCTACCAGATCGCCAAGTACAACTACTTCCCCGGCTGGCACCAGCAGGTCTCGATCACCGAGATACTGATGCACAAGCCCGAATGGGAAAAGCTGTCCGATCAGCACAAGCGGATCATCGAAGTCGCCGGGGGTCACCAGGTGATGTACAGCTACGCCGAGACCGAGCACATGAACTTCACCGCCATGAAGGATATGGAGACTAAATTCGGCGTCAAGATACGGCGGTGGCCGGATTCCACTCTGGCAAAGTTTCAGAAAGCCTGGGAGGAGGTGCTCGTGGAGGAGTCCGCCAAGGATGCGCTGTTCAAGCGGGTGGCGGACCATTACTTCGCCTACCGGGCAAAATACAAGCTCTGGGGTGACGCGCAGCAACTGAAAGCGACGTACCAGTAATAACCCCCTGGACGCCTCGAACGCGATGAAACGACCTCATCGTGGAATGCCGGAGCCCGGCCATTCGGACTCCGGCGTTGCCGTAACTCCCGGAGATCGGTGCAGGGCATGAAAAATATCAGTTCCATCGGCGCCAGGGTGAACGGCAGAACCTGGGCTTGGATGACGCTCCCGCTCCTCGTTGGTGGTCTCGGCTATTTCGCCCTCACGGCGTGGGACGTCAGCCCGCTGGTAGAATTCATCACCGATTTCCTGCCGATCTTCATGTTCGTGACCCTGGCGCTCTTTCTCTTCTCGGGCTTTCCCGTCGCCTTCATTCTGGGCGGCGTCGCCCTGGCCTACGGCCTCATCGGCTGGACCCTGGACATCTTTTCCTTCATCGAGTTCTTCAACTTCGTGCCGCGCATCTGGGGCCAGGCCGCTGAGAACCTCGTGCTCGTCGCCGTGCCCACTTTTATCTTCATGGGCGTGATGATGGAGCGCAGCGGGATCGCGGAGGACCTGCTCTACGCCGTGCAGGTGATATTTCGTCGGGTGCCGGGTGCCCTTGCGCTGTCCGTGACCGTGATGGGCACCATCCTGGCGGCCATGACGGGGATCATCGGGGCCTCGGTGACCATGATGACGGCGATGGCCCTGCCCACCATGCTGCGGCAACGCTACAGTCAGGAGCTGGCGACGGGGTGCATCGCGGCCTCCGGCACGCTGGGCATCCTCATTCCGCCCAGCATCATGCTGATCATCATGGCCGATCTGCTGTCCATTCCGGTGGGAAGCCTCTTCATGGCGGCACTGGGGCCGGGCCTGTGCCTCGCGGCGCTTTACCTCACCTACATTGCGACCATTGCGACCATCAGACCGGACGTGGCGCCGCCCCTGCCGCCTGAAATGCTCAATGTTCCGGCCCGTCAGATGCCCGCGCTGATCCTGATAAGCTTTCTGCCCGCGGCAACGCTGCTCTTCGTAGTGAAGGGTTCCATTCTGTTCGGCTGGGCCACCCCCAGCGAGGCGGGCGCCGTGGGGGCCTTCGGCGCGTTCACGATCGCTGCCGTTACCTTCCTCTTCGTGAGAATGTTCTTTAAATTCGGATGGGCGAACCGCGACGCGGAGGGCGCCTTAGGCGACATCCTGCGGAGGGCCAGTAACCGCCGGCTGACCTGGGAAATTCTAAGGGGCGTGAATCACTCGGCGGCGCTGACCATCGGGATGGTCTTTTTCATCGTGATGTCCGCCACCTGTTTCGCCTATGTGTTCCGCTCCCTCGGTGGCGATGATGTCGTCGAGGGTCTGATCAACGCCGCCGGTCTCGGGTCCTGGGGATTGTTGATCCTGATCCTCACGATCGTTTTTCTGCTGGGCTTTTTTCTCGACTGGATCGAGATCACGCTGATCATCCTGCCCATCTTCGCGCCGATGGTGGACACCTTCGACTTCGGTACCCATGTGCCCGACGTCGGGCTGCAGGGTCAGGAGGTGACCTTCTGGTTCACCGTGCTGGTGGCCGTGAACCTGCAGACCTCGTTCCTGACGCCTCCCTTTGGATATGCGCTGTTCTATATGAAGGGCATCGCGCCGCCGGAGGTGCGCCTCCAGGCCATCTATCGCGGGATCATTCCCTTCGTGTTGCTGCAGCTGACGGGCCTCGTAGCGGTGATAACCTTCCCCATGCTGGCCCTCTGGCTGCCGGGTGCCATCTATGGATGACGTGCGAGCCGGAAAACCCTTCACTGCTCCCGCCGGATCGCATTGTCCGGGCCGCTTCGGCGTGGGAGGTTGTGATAGGCGCCTGGATGCGTTTGGGAATGCTCTCGTGAAGAGGGTTACGGCGTTTGATCGGCGGGACACCCGCCTGTAACGGTCCGAGGGCGGCAATCGGCGTTGTCCCGCGCGTTTGAAGGAGAATGTGATGCCTGTGCAGGCCATGTTGCGTCTCAGCCTGTCGCTCAGGTACTACATCGATCGCATTGGAAAATTTGGTTCCATGTTCATAATGCCGCTGGTGGCCGTGACGATCTGGGATGTCGCGGTGCGGAAGATCAAAATATTTGGTTTCTCTATCCAGTTGTGGATGATCGAGAACCTGGGTTCCGCTTTCGAGTCCACCAAGATTCAAGAGTTGGAGTGGCATTTCCATACCGCCTTGTTCACCCTCGTGCTGGGATATTGCTTTGTCAACAACCGCCACGTGCGGGTCGATCTGGTGCGGGAGAACCTCTCGTTTCGCAAGCAGGCCTGGATCGAGTTCCTGGGCTGCTCATTTTTCCTGATCCCCTATTGCCTGATCGTGGGATACTTCGCCTTCGACTACGCCTATAGTGCCTTTCTGGTGGGAGAGATATCCCCCTCGACCGTCGGTCTGCACTACCGCTGGATCATCAAGTTCGTGCTGGTGATCGGGCTGTTCATCGCGGCCGCCTCCGGGTTCGCCGTCTGGCTGCAGGCGGGTCTGGTGCTGTTCGGGCCCAAGGAGCTGCGGTTCGAGCTGATGACGCTGGATTGGCCGGAAGATCAGGAAGCAAGAGGCGGAAGTACGCGCCGCTCGGGGGCCGTTTAGAAAAAGCAGCAGCCTGCTACGGCACCGCCGCGGGAAGACAACAGGCCCGTTCAGGTTCCCCCTGGGCGGGCCTGCTGTGTTTCGTGGGCGGGAACTTCCCCGTGGCAGGCATTTTTTCGCCGAACCCCACCCCCCGCGCGGTTGCGCTTGCGAGGCGGCGAGGGAATCGCCACCAATCCGGCTCGCCTGCCGTGAGCGCCGCATTTGGGAATAAATACCGACGCGCGGTGTTTAACAAGGCGGGGATGGGAAAATACCCGGAAATAGCTGCAGACCTCTCAGGAGATAGCCATGAAACTCAATGCGTTGGTGGTTCTTATCGCACTCTCGTTGCTGATTCCCTTGAGCGCGTGGGCTTTCGAATGCCCCAGGATCGGTAAAGAGGCCCAGTCGATGATCGACAAGGTCAATGGAATGGCGAAAGGCAAGATGGGGATGAAGGGGATTGACGGGGTAACCGCTTTACTGAGTGTAGCAAAGGCCGACCTGGCGGGTGGATTGGCCGCCCACAAGGGCGCGCATGGAAAACCCGACCATGCTGTGGCTGTCGCCAAGATAAAATCGGCAAGCGGGTACGCTTATGCGGCGGAGCAACTGCTAAAACGGCTCTGACTTTTCGTGTGCACCTGAATTCCTCCCTGTGGGCGGGCTGGCAGGGTCGGCCCGCCCGCGCCTCTTTTGGGCGATCCTGTGATATGAACAGCAAGAAGCTGGGTTGATGAGGCGGCTGAGGACTGCTGCGGGTAACGCGCTCGGCCCGTTGCAAGCCCATTCCTTTGCCCCCTTGCAGCATCATGAGATCACCGCCAGGAGGTTCCTATGGAGATGCTTAGCTCGTTCATCGTGCTGGCCGACATCAGCGGCTACACCCACTTCACAAAAATGCACAAGCTCAGCCTGCTTCACGCGGAATACATCATTACCGAGCTGCTGGAACGCATCATCGATGGGGCGGAAAACCCCCTCGCGCTAATGGAAATCGAAGGGGACTGCGCCTATTTTTCCGCGGTCTCGGACAACTCGCCGCAAATGGCGCAAGATATTTTCGGCCAGGCGGAGCGCCTTTTCGACGTTTTCAACGAGAGAGAGCAGGAGCTCATCCGCTGCGCCACGTGAAAATGCGACGCATGCACCAAGGTTGGTGTGCTGAAATTGAAGGTCATCATGCACCACGGGGAAGTGGTGATGCGGAAGGTGAAGGATATCGTCAAGCCCGCCGGTGAGAACGTAATCCTGGCGCATCGCCTGCTGAAGAACTCGGTCAAGGGCGACGAGTACATCATGATGAGCGAGGATTTTTTCAACCTGAGCGGCGGAATCAAGAATGAGGAATGCCGGCTTCACGAAGAAAAATACGAGGGAATCGGGAACGTAAAAACCATGATCTACTACCCCAACCCGCTAACGGATTTCCCCGATATCAAAGCAACCCTCTGGAACAAAATCGCGGCCCGGGCCAAGCTTGGGGTCGGGACATTACAGTGGATTTTCAGGCGGAATAGCCTGGAAGACTTCAAGAGCCTTGAAGGCCTGTAGTTCAAAATCCCGGTTGGACGTGATCGGCATGGAGCGGTGCCGAGGAACGCGACGCCCGCTTGTCCCGCGCCGGCCTGGACGCCATCCTGGCGCTGCTGGCCGACAAGGAATTCCGCCTGTATGACCCGCCCGCCGGTACTCCCCTGATTCCCCTGGACGCAGACCCCGGCGAGGTGCTGGGCGAGGTGGCCGAATAGCCGCTCGTGCGGGCCGCCAATTGAAGGGGGACTATTCAACGACAAAAAATGCGAAGAGGAGGTTGCCCGTCTTCTCGGAGATCGCCAGATATTTCCTTTCGCCAGTGCCTTCAATGCGGACACACGCAACTCTATAATAAGTGAAAGGTAACCAATCGTACCGCCAGCAAAGCCGGTTCCCTTCAAGCCGCCACTGTCCGACGTCTGCACAGGGCTCGTCTTTGTTGGCGCCCGCTATCCTTCCACATACCGAACCGTCGGGCTTCCAATCCCAATAAGTCACTACATTACTAATGGTGAAATTCCCAAACAATCCCATTTTCCAGGTGGTTCCGTTCAAGAGCGCCCGGCTCTCTTCTTCGCTAAGCGCTTCGGCGTATGCTGAGTTTCCAACGATCGCAAGCAGACAACCGCCCAGGGCAATAACCCTGATGAAGTGCCACATGGCATTCCCCCCATTAAATTCCATTCTCTGATGACCTCCTTTACAAACACTTAAAGTAGCTTCAGCTTCCAATATTACAAAATTGAAAAAAGGAAATATACAAGAACAAGCCGGGGCTGCTATTCAATATGCGAATTTAGCACATCACCGGCCCGTCTTGCTCATCCAGCCAACGCTATGGGATAGCATACCGGGATCGCACACTGGGATCGAACTACAGGGACTTTCTCAACGAGCCCGAGAGGATCGAAATGATGAACGCGCGCTTGACCTATCCCTCGCTATCTCAGCAGGTCCTACCCGGACAGGGTCTGCTGCGCGGGGCGGGGCTGTGCCTGGGTTTTTCGCTCTTCACCGCGCTGCTGGCGCAGGTTTCCCTGCCCTTGCCGTGGACGCCGGTGCCCATTACCGGGCAGACTCTGGCCGTCCTGTTGACCGGGGCCGTGTTGGGTCCGCGGCTGGGATTTGCGGCCATGCTGCTCTATCTGGCCGAAGGCGCGGCGGGCCTGCCGGTTTTCGCAGGGGGCGCCGGGGGCATCCCCGCGCTGGTCGGCCCCACAGGGGGCTACCTGATCTCCTTTCCCCTGGCGGCGGCGCTTGTCGGGGCGCTGGCGCGGATGGGGTGGGACCGGCGGCCGCTGGGCGTGGCCCTGGCGATGGTCGCCGGCAATGGTCTCATCTACGCCCTGGGAATGGCCTGGCTGGGGGTCTGGCTGGCAGTGGCCGGCAAGTTCGGCGGGCTCTTCGCACTGCTGAATATGGGCATGCTGCCTTTTCTGCCCGGCGACGCGGTCAAGATTGCCCTGGCCATGTTGCTGCTGCCCGTCTCCTGGCGCCTGGTCGGCAAATCCGGGCCAGGCTAGTCGGTACTGGAGCGCACGGTGGTAAGGACTCCTGAGCCGGTGCTCAGCCTGAACGGACTTCGCCCATCCGCGCGCCCTGCCGGAGGGATAGCTTGCAGGGGGAGCCGGGCAGCCGGATCGTACGGGCCCGGCGTTGCGCCTTTTACTTCTTGTTGGGAACGATCAGCACCGGCACGGTGCTGCCCTGCAGGATCTTCACCGCCACCGATCCCATCAGCAGGTGCACCAGGCCCGAGCGGCCGTGGGAGCCGATCACGATGCCGTCCACCTCGCGCCCGGCAGCCTCCTTGAGCACGCCCTCGGCCACTTGGGGATGGAAGACCGCCTCCACCTTGGTTTTCAGCTGCTTCTGCGCGGCGTCGGAGGGGATGAGGGCCTTCAGTTCCGCCTCCACCTTTTCGGCCACCTCCTTGCGCTTCTCCGGGATGTGCAACTGGTCCGGCGAGTAATGGGCGTACAGGGGGCTGGGGACGTCCTGGTGTTCGATCACGTGAATCAGGTGCACTTCGCCGCCGGGAGAGACCGCCGCGTAAGCATGGGGAACGGCCCGGTTGGCCATCTCCGAAAAGTCGGTGGTGACGAGAATTTTATCCATGCTCGGTATCATGTTCCGCTCCTGAACTGAAGTGCGCCACCGTGACGCCACTACGGTTTGGCCTTCCTCATCACCCGGCGGGTGAGGAAGCTGATGAAACCCTTCGAGGAGGCCCGCTTGCCCGGGCCCCAAACGCCCCCGATTCGGGGCAGGCGGCGTATTATTCCCCCGCGCGGCGGAGTTCTCAGGAGATCCCCAGCCGCTCGGCGGCAAGGCGCGTTCCGTCGACCCGCGCCTTGATCTTGGCGAAAGCCGTTTCGCGCGGGGTCGCCACGTCGTCGCCGAACGGGGAGAACCCGCAGTCGTCGGTGGTGCCGAACCCCTCCACGCCCCCCAGGTGCTCCACTGCCTCAAGGACGCGGTCGCGCACCGTTTCGACGCTTTCGATCGTCTCGTTGATGGGGTCGATGACGCCGATAAAAACCGTCTGGCCAGGGCGCCTTTCGCGGGCGATTATGTCGAGCACCCGGGGGCGATCCTTCTCGCTCGCCATCTGAATGAAGAATCGCCCGGCCTTGATGGCGAACAGGTCCGGCAGCAGCTCGGCATAGTCCACGTCTGCCGAATGGGTGGAGTTGTGGTCTCCGCCCGGGCAGGTGTGCACCCCGATCCGGGCGCGTTCCTGGTCGCTGAACCTGTCGAGCACGGCGTTGTTGAGGCCCACGAAGGCCTGCAGGATGCCGCGGGACGGATCGAGTTTGCAGGAGAGCCGCCCTTCGGTGAAATCGATCTGCACGCTGTCCGCTCCCGCGGAGAAAGCGGAGCGGATGTCCTTCTCGCACTCGTCGGTCAGATCGGCGAGGAAGGCATCGCGCGAGTACCCGTCGATCCCGTCCTGCGGATAGAGGAGGCTGAGGGCGGAAGGGGCGATTACCGCCTGCTTGACCGGCACCTGGGTCAGCCGGCGCGCCGCCTCCACATACTGCCCGGCATAGTTGGTGTAGCGGAAGGGCCCTTTGGTGATCATCGGCAGCTGGCGGGTATGCCCATCCTCGAAAGGAATGACGAAGCCGCCCGGCACCAGGGTATCCAGACCGTCGACGGGATAGGTGGCGAAGCTGGGCTTGGTCTGCTCGCCGTCGGTAATGACGGGGGCCCCCGTGGCCTCCATGGCGGCGATGGTCTCGGAGACTGCCCGGTCGTAGGCCTGGGCCAGCCCGGCGTCATCGAGCTCACCCGCGCCGTGTTTGGCGATGGCCTCCAGCAGGTATGCCGGACGCGGTATACTGCCGATCGGCTCGGTTGGAATTCCCATGGGGCCCTCCCTCTCGTTGAATATGATTCTGCCGCATTGGGCGGCTTGCCGAACCCCGGCGGGCGCTCCCGTCTCGGGTTAAATTCCGCCCACATTTTCGCACAAAAGTGAGTGTGACCATACCCGAGTTCCGATCCCGAGGCCATCCGCATGTGGCGGCTCGGAGCTCGTCATCGACGGCGGCTTGACGGCGAAATAGTTGAAAATTTCAGTATCTCGGTGGCAGTCCTCCTTGAGTCAGTTCACGGCCTTGGAAATTAAAATTAATTTAGAATGGTGGTGAACGACCTACTACCAGCGAAACTGCGCAAGCGAGCGTTCCGTGGGTTCGATGCGCAAGAAGGTACGTCGTTGTGGATTGCCCGAGCGGGGGAGATAAGCCGCGGGGCCAAATTACGAAGCGGTGCGGTCACCAGTGGCAGGTCACGGGTGCGGTCAAGTGTATTTGGAACGGAGCAAATCTTAGAGGCGATAGACCCGCGTCGCCGTATCGTGGAACAACTTGGCTTTTTCGTCGGCCGAATATCCGGCGGTGAGACGCTTGAAGGAATTCCAGAGGACGTTGTAGCTGCAGGTCACCATATCGACCGGGAAGTTTGATTCGAACATGCAGCAATCGGAGCCGAACACCTCGATCGTGAACTCATAATAGCGCCGCGTCGCCTGCATAAGCTCCTCGCTGGTCGGAGGCTTCGGCTGATGATGCCAATTGAAGCCATTTTCGACCATGTTGATGCCCCCGAGTTTGGCCGTTACGTTTTCACATTTGGCCAGTTCGGCTACATCCCGTCGCCATTGTGCGAAAACTTCGTCGCCCCTGCCGGCATAGGGACCGATCCCAAGCGGTCCTCCGAAATGATTCAAGATAATGGTGGTGCCCGGAAAGGCCCGGGCCAGGTCAATGAGATCGGGAATTTGGGTGTGATAACACCAGGCTTCGAAGCTGAGGCCGAATTTTTCCAGCTGGGCAAACCCCTTTCGGAAGCTTTCGTCAAGATAAAGGTATTGCGGCGGATTGGTGCGGTGGTTGGGCACATCGTCGCTGGCGTCCCAGGTAGCACCATGGCGAATGCCGCGGAAGCGTCCGCCGCCGGCAGTTAAATGGGCCTCCAGCACGGGCGTAACGGCATCTCCCATATTGAGATTGACGCCGCCGACGATACCGGCGGCAACCCGGGCCGGACCGAAGTCTCCGGAGGCACTCATGGCCGCGATGCCATTGACGAATTCGGTTTCCCCTATCGGCTTCATGGCTTCCGGCCCATCGGCCTTGTACATGGCGCTGCATTCAATGAATACGGTCGAAACGACGTTGTGGCCACTATTGATGTCGGCTAGAATTTCATCGAGCAGGTAGTTGGGCGCCACCCGCTCCGTCCGGTTCGTCCACAGGTGATGGTGCGGATCACAAATTACCAGTTTGGGCTCCAACGTCTCTTCCGTTGTCAGAGCGAGCCAAGCGTCATTTTTTGCCATGTGAATCTTTCGTTCGACGAGGGACAGACGCGCGAGGGAGAGCTGGACAGAGAGAACTTCGGGATCGAGCCCTTCAAGTCGCCCGAACCCCATCCTCCAAAAGAAAAGGAAGAAATACATCTTATCTGCTGGCTGGCCCTTGAAGAAGAGTAAGCTCTTTGGAAATTCTAACAACCCTTATTGAAACAAGCTGGCCACTGGGGCCCGGCGACTTTGGCGGAGCGCAATCGGCCTTTTTTCCTTCAGGCAGTGGCGGGAGCGGTCGTGCGAGACGCCCGGATGGCTGGAACGGGCCGGCAGCCTGACGCTGGATTTTCACGCTATATATTGGGAGCAAATAAATGGTTACGGTTTTGACCGAAAACGGGACGAAGGATGTCACCGGCGGAACGGGGACAAACGGGGAACTTTGGATACCAAAATCGGAGGCGGGGTCGTTAACGGGGTGGACGTTGAAACCCGAGGGGTTCTGCAAGGGGGAGCTATGCGTTGCGATTCCACCCGATCGGGAGAGCGAGTTCGTCCGGGGCGATGCGGTGAACGTCGCGGCATTCTGGGAGAAAATGGGGATGCCGGCCCTGCATGACGAGGCGGGCGCAAATTGGGTGCTGGGGCAAGGGGCGGCGCACCGCTCGGCGGCGTTGCAATCCCTGGAAGCTCCCGACTTTACGCTCCCCGACTTGGATGGAAATCTACACTCGCTGTCCGATTTCCGCGGCAAGAAGGTGTTTCTCGTGGCATGGGCTTCCTGGTGAGGCTGCCGTTACGATTTGCCCGTGTGGCAGACCCTTTACGAGGAACTCAAGGACCAAAAATTCATGATTGTCTCCGTCGCCTTCGACAGCCGGGAGGGGGATGCAAAACAGTGGGTGGAAGCGGCGAAGCCCGACTACGTAACGCTGATTGATCAGAACCACTACGTGGCGGAGCTATACAACATGGTCAACGTGAACCAGGCCGTGTGGATCGACGAGGCCGGCATCATTGTTCGCCCCACGGAAAGCGCAGGCGCCTACGAGGGTTTCCGGAAAATGAACCGGGAAACCTCTGAGATACCGGAAGACGTGGCCAAGATCACCGCGGACGCCAAAATCACCTACTACAATGCTTTGCGCGATTGGGTTAATAAGGGCACGGCGAGCGAGTATGCCTTTGACGCCGAGCAGGCGCGCGCGCACCTGACGCTTCGCACCGAAAACACGGCTCGTGCTCACGCCGCTTTTTCGCTGGGCCAGCATTTGTTGCGGATCGGGCAGGTCGAGGAAGGAAAGCGCTTCGTCGCGGAGGCGAGCCGGCTCCATCCGGATTCATGGAATATTTGGCGGCAGGGAGCCGGGGTGAACGAGCGGAGTTTGGCCGCAAATGCCGATTTCTGGGAGCGGGTGGACGCGCTCGGGGACAAAAAATACTACGCCCCGGTGGATATGAAGGGCATGCCGCAGTAATTTAGGATCGGGGCATGAGCTGGATCAAGAAAATCGGTTACGAGAAATCGGCGGGTAAACTCCGCCGGCTTTATGACCGAATCAAAGGGAAGGACGGCCACATAGACAACATTTTGACTGTGCATGGCCAGCGCCCGCACACCCTTGAAGGGCACATGACCCTGTACAAAAACGTGCTGCACCATTTCGGCAACAAAACCCCGAAGTGGGTGCTGGAAATGTTGGGGGTCTATGTCAGCCTGCTTAACCACTGCCAATACTGCACGGCCCATCATTTTGAGGGCCTTAAGGTGCTGCTTGACGACGACGAGCAGGCTGCCGCAATTTGGAACGCATTGAAGAGCGGGGAAGTGGAGGGAGTGTTCAATGGAAAGGAAATCGCCCTACTTCGGTACACCGAGAAACTGACCCTGCGACCGGGGTCAATGGAGGAGTCCGACGTGCTTGCTCTGAAGGAGCAGGGACTGAGTGAGGGAGAGGTACTGGAAATCAACCAGGTGGTCAGCTATTTTGCCTACGCGAATCGCACCGTCCAGGGCCTTGGGGTATCAACCGAGGGGGACATCCTTGGCCTGTCGCCGAGCGATGCCGACGACCCCAGCAATTGGCACCACGAAAAAGCAAGAACATAGCTTCAGCGGAGGCCCGATCCAGCGAAGCCCCGCTGCACCGCAGCCGGTTAACGGTCGCCATCCAACAGAAAGTGCGGCCCCACCACTTCGAGGCTCGGGCACCCGATCTGCTTGAGCGTGATCTCGATTTCCTGCTGCATGATGGCGCTGGCGCGCTTGGCGCCAGACAGTCCGAACGCGGCCACACCAAAGAGGGCTGCGCGGCCTAGGAACACGAATTTCGCCCCGAGTGCGAGCGCGATCACGATCTCCGACGC
>JACZVE010000230.1 GCA_022572825.1 SAR324 cluster bacterium | reverse complement strand
GGCCGAGCGGCGACGTCAGCTCAATCCTGCCCCCGGGCTTGCGATCAACCAGCCCGTCCGCTTCCAGATCCTTCAACCGCCCGAGTTCGTCCGCGAAGTACTCTTCAAAGTTGATGTGAAAGCGATCTTCGATCCGGGAGGGATCAACGGCCGCATAGCAGTACAGATGGTTGATCACGAGCTGACGGATGCAGTCATCGCGGGTGAGGCGCGTGCCGCGCGACGCGTCCAGGAGGGTGATGGCGGTAATCACGCGATGTGTGGTTCCGGCCAGTGTCGTAAGAATCCGGCGCGCATCGTCGCGGCGATAGCGGCGATGTCGCTCAAGCCGGCACGACGATGGCTGACGGCCCGCGTGCGGAGTGCGGCGACTATGCGGTAAAATGGGATATTCCATCATGACCGAAAACTGAGGGAGTCTGTGCGAGAACCGGAGCATTGCCCCCGCTCTCCGCCTCGCTGCTCGGGACGGGCGGCTGGTGCAAAATGGCGCGACCCGCGGGCCTTTCCAGAGGGGAACGCCCCCTGATCCGACAGAGGCAACAGGGGCAACGGAGGCGATCGCCCGCTGCCCGCGCCAGGTAGGCGGCACTCGGCGGACGATTGCCACCAGCGGCGCATCTGCGATAGGTAATAATCAGCGGCAAGCGCACGACCCACACTGCGATCTTCAGGAGTATGCGATGAGAAACGGCGAATTCCTGGCGCTGGAGGAAGGTCCGCCTGGCCCGATGCTCAATCACGCGATCGAGGGTAAACGGGCCTGGACGCGCGAATCCCTCGCACCTGCCGACTGGACCGTGCCCATCCCGCCGCAGGCCACAGGGGAAATTCGGGCGCTCATCCATGCCTTGCGCTCCGACCCGCTCCCCACGCTGGTGCTCACCCCGGAAATGTTCGAGCTGGACGCCTGCCGCACTATGATGAACCGCGTGCGCGGCATCCTGCGCGAAGGCATCGGGCTGTGCGTGGTGGACCGGCTGCCGCTGGACGAGATGAGCGCGGAGGAAGCCGAATCCGTCTATTGGGTGCTGGGCCAGTTGGTGGAGCGCCCGGTGGCGCAAAAGTGGGACGGCACGATGATTTACAATGTCACAGATACCGGGCACAAGCACGAATATGGCGTGCGGGGCTCGTGGACCAACGTGGAGCTGTTCTTCCACACGGATAATTGCTTCGCCGTCGCGCCGCCGGAATACGTGAGCCTGCTCTGCCTCCGTCCCGCCATCGAGGGGGGAATCAGCCGCTTTTGCAGCCTTTACACCGTGCACAACCGGATGCTGGAGAAACACCCCCACCTGCTCAAGCGCCTCTACGAGCCGTTTTACTTCGACCGCCAGGCCGAACACGCCCCAGGCGAGCCCAAAGTGTCCTTCAGCCCGGCGTTCCGCTATGATCGAAGGCGGCTCAAGGTGCGCATCTCCGACCACCTGATCCGCAACGGTTATGCGCTGATGGGAGAAGAACTCGACGCGCAAGGCCGCGAGGCTCTGGACGCCCTGCGGGAAATTCTGGCCGATCCTTCCCTCTGGGTGGAGTTCACCATCCAGCGCGGACAGTTGCAGTACCTCAACAACTCCGAGTTCGCCCACTTCCGCAGCGAATTCACCGACCATGACGATCCCGCCTGCAAACGCCACCTGATCCGCCTCTGGTACCGCGGACATGGCCGGCGCAGCTATGATGGATAATCGCCGCAACCCGGCGGGAAAGTTCTCTCCTTCTCTATGATTACCTGGCGGCCCGCAGGCCTCGCCGCGGACCGTTCCCCTGTAGTGGAGGGCCCCCATGGCCTTTGACTTCCTGAAAGTCCACAACGAGCAGGGGGTCGGATGGATCGAGTACAACCGCCCTCCCCGCAACGCGTTCACGTTCGAAATGAATGGCGAGGTCACGGCAGCCGTGGAGGCGCACGTGGCCGACCCGGCTGTGCGCGTGATCGTCATTGGCAGCGCCCTTGACGATTATTTCAGCGTGGGCGCGGATGTGCGGATATTCGACGGGATCGACCGGGAGGGCATCATTGCCTTGACCACGCAGGTGCACGAGCTGGCGCGCACGCTGCGCCGCTCCCCCAAGCCCCTGCTGGCGGCCATCCACGGCACGGCGGTGGGGGGCGGGCTGGAGATGACGCTGCATTGCGACATCCGCTTCGCCGCCGAAGACGCCCGACTCGGACAGCCTGAGGTCAACATCAACTTCATTCCGCCTATCGGCACGACCCAGTCCCTGGTGCGGCTGCTGGGCCGGCCGCGCGCCCTGCGCTACCTGTACGAAGGCACGCTGGTTTCCGCCCGGGAGGCGCAGGCCATGGGCCTTGTGGACGTGCTCTTCCCCCCGCGGCGGCTGCGCGAGGAGGTACAGGACTACGCCGCCGCGCTGGCCGCGAAGCCCCCGGAAGCGCTGGCCGCCATCCGGCGCACGATCACCGAGGGCATGGAGCTGCCCTTCGAGGAGGCGCTCAAGCTGGAGTTCGATGCGGTGGTGGAGCTGGCGGGCACGAAGAACTTCGCGGAAGGCGTGCGCGCCTTCCTGGAAAAGCGCAGGCCGGTGTGGCGATAAGCGAGCTGCCGTGGCCGGGCGGCAATCCACGGGGGTACGATCAGCGATCGAAAGCCGCTTTCCACGCAGCAAGATCGAAGGACTCGGGCTGCAAGTCGTCAATCCACTCGCGCAGTTCTTCCGGGTCCTCACCGTAGGGGTCCTTTCCCGTCGCGAGGAACTCTACCATTCGCGCGTAACCCGGCACTCCGCCGCAGTCTTCAGGAGGACAGGCGTGCTTCCCCGCCAATAGCCGCCGATGGTAACGCTCCGGGTCGGAGCCAGTGCCTACGAGCTTGACGTCATGGGTCCAGTCGTCGCCAAAGTCGTACACGTAATGGCACCGTTTTCCAGTCCCTTTGCCCGTGAAATATTGCGACAGCTTGACCGCGCTCGCGGCGGGCCTCCCGTCCCGGAACTCATCGTCCGGAATCCCGGCAATAGCGTTGCCGCGCCGCCGCGGCTCCACAAACTCCCACAGGTGGCAGTTTTCCCAGCCGAAGCTTTGCTGGATCGCGTCGTGCAGATCGGCGAAGGTCGCGGTGGAAGCAATCCGGAAGCGCCGCCAGATGCGCGGCCGAATGCCAACCAGTGATATCTCCAACTCCAAGTATTCAGGCATTTGGCTCCTCCCGTGCTCGTGCCTGTTTGGAACGCCGTATGCTCAGCAAGCGAGCAGGTCGCGCCGCCAATCGCCCTCCAGCCTGACGGCGCCTGCGAGCAGGCAGTCCCAATCCCTGCGGAAGTCCGGTCGCCGTCTGCGCGGCACACACCCGGCGGGCAAGCCCTCGCGGCGCCGCCTGGGGCCGGTGTCGAGACCTAAAGCAGCTTGACCAGCGCGACCACGATGGCCGCCGCGGCCGAGGTCACCGCGCCCAGCCGCAAGGTAAGGTCATGCTTCAGGCGTAACTCCGTTTCGCGCAGGTCTCCTTGCGTGCCAACCCGTAGCGCCTCGATGTCGCGCTGGGTGATGATTTTTAATTCCTCTATATCCCGTTTCAATCCTTCAATATCCCGGGTGGTGGCTGCTTTCAGCTGCTCGATGTCGCGCTGGGTGGCCGCCTTCAGCGCCTCGATGTCGCGCTGGGTGGCCGCCTTCAGTTCTTCGATGTCGCGCTTGGTGGCAAGCTGGTCGTTGACCAGCTCGGCGATGGCCTCCGCCTGCACCTCTGCCTGTGCCTCGGGAAGCCCGGCAGCGGTGAGCTTTTTCACATAGGCGTGGGTGTCGAAGGGGATCGTGTGAGCCATGTCCGCAGCATAAGGCAAACGGAAAAGTCCGGTAAACAGCCCTGCGGTGCGTCGGGAGCGCGCCGGGCCGACCGCCCCTGTTACTTCAGGTACATATCCGGATCGTAAATCTCCATCCACCGCTCGGGTGCTTTCAGGGGGGCGAAGCCGGACTTGCCATAGAGCCCGTGGGCGTCCGCCGTCACCAGCGTCCAGCGCCGGATGCCCTGCAGCCCAGGGTGCCCGCGGACGCACTCCATCAGCCACTTGGAAAGCCCGCGCCCGCGGTGTGGCTCGGCGATGAACACGTCGCTCAGCCAGGCGAAGGTGGCATAATCGGTAACCACGCGGGCGAATCCCACCTGCTCTGCACCCGCGTACAGCCCGAAGCACAGCGAATTTTCCACCGAGCGCCGCACCACCTCCAGCGGGATGCCCTTGGCCCAATAGCTGCCCGCGAGGAAGCGGTGTATCGCGCCCACGTCCAATCGGGCGCGGTCGGTACTGATCAGGTAGGCACCTTCGCGGTATTCCCTCGTCACGCGCGCGTCCGATCAACGGCCCAGCGAGCCGCCGAGGCTTTCGCTCAGCTTGGCGAGCTGGCTTTGCAGGGTGGCCAGCTCCATCCGGCTCTTCTCGACCACCGCGGGGGGCGCCTTGTCCAGAAAGGCGGGATTGTCCAGTTTGCGGGTGAGCTGTCCGATGCGGTCGCGGGTCTTTTCCGCCTCCCGCCCAAGGCGTTCCTGCTCCGCATCGGTGTCGACCAGTCCGGCAAGCGACAGTAACACCTCGTAATCCTCGCCCACCCCGTGACCGTACCCTTCGCGCTTGGCAAAATGGTCGGCCAGCGTTAGCGAGCCGACTGCGGCCAGGGTGGTCACGACGGTTCGTTCACTTTCCAGCAAGGCATTCAGACCGGGATCGGAAGTGACCACCACCAAATCGATCTTTTGGCGGGGCTTGACGCCGTTCTCGCCGCGCACGGTGCGCACGGTTTCGACCAGGTCAATGAGCCGCTGTGCCTCACCCGCCGCCGCCTGCCCGTCTTCGCCCCAGGCGCCGCCCAGCGTGGCCACATCCTCCGGCAGCGGATAGCGCTGCACCATGATCGCCTCTTCACGCCCCGACAGCGCGCTCGACAGCTCCTCGGTGACGAAGGGCATGAGGGGATGGAGCAGCTTCAGCGCCGCCCCCAGCACGTGGTGCAAGGTGGCCAGGGCCGCCTGCTGCGCCTCTTTGCCCAGCTCACCGTTGAGCGCCGGCTTGGTGATTTCCAGATACCAGTCGCAGAACTCGTGCCAGACGAATCCATAGAGGGCCCTGCAGGCCTCGTTGAACCGCCGCTGCCGCAGGTAGGTGCGCGTTTCGCCGGCCGCGCGGTACAGCCGGGCCACGATCCAGCGCTCGAACCGCCCGGGCCGCACAGCCTCCAATGGCGGGGGCTGGCCCAGCCGCTGGCAATGGCTCAGCACGAACTTGGTGGCGTTCCAGATCTTGTTGATGAAGTTGCGGTTGCCCTCGATGGCCGCTTCGGGCAGGCTCATGTCCCGCCCCGGAACGGTGCCCGCGGCCAGGGTGAAGCGCAGCGCGTCGGCGCCGAACTTATCGATCATCTCCAGCGGGTCCAGGCCGTTGCCCTTGGTCTTGGACATCTTCTCGCCATACTGGTCCCGCAGCAACCCGTGCAGCAGCACCTGATGGAAGGGTTCCTTGTCCATGAACCACAGGCCCAGCATGGCCATCCGCGCCACCCAGAAGAACAGGATGTCGTACCCGGTCACCAGCACGGCGGTGGGGTAGAACGTGTTCAGGTCATCGGTCTCCTCCGGCCATCCCATCGTGGAAAACGGCCACAGTCCGGAACTGAACCAGCTGTCCAGCACGTCCTCGTCCATCTCCAGCTCGCCGCCGCCGCACTTGCT
>JACZVE010000229.1:1988-5692 GCA_022572825.1 SAR324 cluster bacterium | reverse complement strand
ATAGCTACCCTTCAAAGTATGGCTCCGGCAGCCCCCCGTGGATGGCGAGGAGCGCGCCCGCCAGGGCCTGCCTATGCGCCCATTTCTCCTTGACGAATTGGGTGCCCGAAGTGACGTAGAGCACCTCCAGCTCCTTGCCGCCGAAGGTGCACATGGTGGGGTGGTGCACGGGCAGTTCGATGGTGCGTTCCAGCTTTCCTTCCGGGTCGTAGCGGGCTATTTCCCTTAAGACAGGAGTGGGGAGCTTTCCCCTGCCTTGCATTGTGTGCGCGGGGATGTAAGTCCCCTTCTCTGCCCAGGGGTGAAGTGGGGAGAAACGCGGGTAGCGTTTCAGGGGGGATGAGGTTTACGCGAAAATCGCTCATTAAGCGTTATCTTGATTGCGGATTGGCCTGAACACGCCGACCACTTCGAGATGGTGGGTCTGGGGAAACAGATCGTAGCCGCGCAGGGAGCACAGCGCGTAGTCCGGGGCGAGCCGGGCGGCGTCGCGGGCAAAAGTGCCGCCGTCGCAGGAGACGTAGACCAGCAGCGGTGGCCGCGCGGAGCGGAGGGAGTCGATCAGCCCGGCCGGCAACCCACGCCGCGGCGGATCGAGAATCACGGCCGCCGGCGCACCCCAGCGCCCGCACAAGGCCTCGAAGACGCCGGGCCGCTCCAGGTTCCCGGCCTGGAACGCGCAGCGCGCCAAACCGCTATCCCGCGCCGTCTCCTCTCCGGCGCGCACGGCCGCCCGGTCGCTGTCCACGCACACCACCCTCAGGCCCCGCCGGTCTCCCGCCGCTGCGAGGGGCAGCGCATAGAGCCCCGCGCCGCCGTAAAGATCGAACACGGCAGCTTCGCGCGACGGGTGTGCCCCATCGGCCAGCGCATCCCTCACCGCGTCCACGACGTCGCCGCACAGGCGGTGCGCCAACCCCGGATGCACCTGGAAGAATCCGTCGTGCGGGGCGCGATAGGTGCGGCTGCCGACCCGCTTGAACAACCATGGCGGCCCGTGCAGCACCTCCAGGCCCGCCGCGCCGCGCCCGCGCTTTCCCGGCCCCGAGGGCAGGCACAGCGCCAGTGCGTCCAGTTCGGCAAAGCGGGCGCGCAACGCGGGCAGCATTGCGTGGCCGGCCTGGAGAAATCGCCGGCGCAGGTTTGAGGCGTCTGTTTCGCGGGTGGGTCTGGCGTGAAGCAGCACGGCCAGCGCGGATTGCCCGTCCTCACGCAGCGTGCCCTGCACGGCGATGCGGTGCAGGGGAAGCGGCGCCGCAACGGCCTGGGCCGGCGGCGGCAGCGCGCCTTGGGCGAGGAGGCCATCCAATACGGCCGCGGCGAGGCGGGTGTAACGCTCGGGCGCCAGACGGCAATGGGCGATGGCCACCGGGGCCGCGCCTTGCGCGCCGTGGAAGCCGGGCGCATAGCGATCGTGCAACGGCACGGGCACGAACTCCAGCCGGTCCCGGTAAGCCAGCGGAGATTCGGCGGCAATCAGCTCCCAGTCCGCGGGCGGGGCCAGGCGTCCGATGCGCGCAAGCTGCTCCTCGAACACCGCCCGCTTGAAGGCCAGTTGGCTGGGGTAGGCGACGTGCTGCCAGTCGCATCCGCCGCACTGCGCGAAGTGCGGGCAGGGCGGTTCCACCCGCTCCGGCGCGGCCCGCTCCACGCCCACCACGCGGGCCAGGGCGTAGCCGGGAAAAGTTCGCTCCACCTCCGCGACGATCCGCTCCCCAGGCACGCCGCGGGCCACCAGCAGCGTAAGGCCGTTCACATGGGCGACGCCCCGCCCCAGTGCGGCCGCGCGCTCGATGGTTACGGACAGGCGGGTGCCGGGCTCAGGCGCTCCAGTCGGCGGGGTAGTACTCCGGGCCATAGTCGGTCCATTCCAAGCCTTCCAGGCACTCGGCGACGAGCGCGTCGACGGGCAGCCCCACCTCTGCCCGGCGCAGCGCGTCGGGCTTGGCACGCGTCTCCGGCCGGCGTGGCTGAAAGAGGGTGCAGCAGTCCGGGTAGGGTTGGATGCTGATCGGATACGTGCCGATGCGCCGGGCGCGCTCGATGATCTCCTGCTTGGACTGCCCGATCAGCGGCTGCAGTACCGGCCACTCGGCGGTCTCCGCGATGGTGTGGAGATTGGGCAAGGTCTGGCTGGCCACCTGGCCCACCGCCTCCCCGGTGATGAGGGCGCCGGCCCGCTCCCGCCGCACCACCTGGTTGGCGACCCGATTCATCATTCGCCGGTACAGCAAGGTGCGCAGCCCTTCCGGGCAGCGGTCGCGGATGGCGGTCTGCGTCGCGGCGAAGGGTGCGAAATAAAGACGGCTGGCCGGCTGAAAGCGGGCGAGAAAGCGCACGAGGTCACGCACCTTCTCCTTGCTCTGCTCGCCGATGAACGGGTAGCTATGGAAGTTGAGATACACGACCCGCACGCCGCGCGTCATCATGATGTGTGCGGCGACCGGACTGTCGATGCCTCCACTGAGCAGGCAGACCGCCTTGCCGCTGCTGCCGACGGCCAATCCCCCCGGCCCGGGCACCTTCCGCTCGAAGAGCATGGCCGTGTCGCCCAGAATCTCCACGTGAACCACGAGTCGGGGATGGTCGAGATCGACCTTGAGCTGCGGATAGGCGGCGAGTACATCGCGGCCCAGCCGGGAGGCCACTTCCATAGAGTTGAGCGGATAGGTCTTGTCCTTGCGGGCGACCTCCATCTTGAAGGCAATGGGGTCGGTGCCGGTGCGCGGCGATTGCTCCAGCACGCGCCCCAGGTAGGCCACGGCTGCCAGGCTGAGGGCGTCGATGTCGCGAGGAACGGGATGGGCGAGGCTCAGATTGGCGATGCCCGGCAGCCCTTTGAGAATGTCCAGGGCGAGCGAAAGGTCTCCGCCGCCGTTGACCGTGAGGCGGGCAAATTGCCGATGCAGTCGATAGTCGCCATGGGACTGCAGGTGCGCCCCGATGTTCTGCACCATGCGCCGCTCGAACATTGCGCGGTTGCGGCCCTTGAGCGTGGTCTCGGAAAAGCGGACGATGAGACAGGGTTGGGTCATGGCGCAGATGACCCGGCTTAATAACCGGATCGATTTATGGTGAGATCAGCCGGAATGATCGATGCCTTTTGCAGGGAGGGAGATAAGAGGGCGATCCAAGGGTAATTCATCCACGCTCCTCGTAGAGCTCCCGCAGTTTCCTCTTGAGCTCCTTCCCCAGTGCGTTCCGGGGGAACTCCCCTCGAAATTTGACGGCGCTGATGCGTTGGTATTTCCCCACCCGCTCATTCGTCTATTTCAACAGCTCCGCCTCCTTCGCTCCTCCCCCCTCCTTCCGGATCACCAGCGCCACCGGGGTTAGTTCAATTGACCCCGCCCGCATCGTACCGCAACACATTCCCGTGTGAAGCCCCCCCGGAGTTGCGGCCCGGCACGAAATAGACGAATCGGCCGTCGAACACTGCGAGGTGATAGCCCGTGGTATCGCTCAATCCCCCTGTATTTCCCGCGTTGTAGGCCTCCCAACTTTTCGCATCGTTGAACGGCGCCTGCGAGTCGTAACGAGAACCTGGAAGTACGATACTTGCGGAGCATCGAATGCGGCTGGCTGTTGCCGGTTGGACGACGCCAACAAGCCGATCCGCCGCACAGATCGTGCATACATTCTTGAGAGGAACCCTATTTTTTTTGGGGAGGGCGCATGCCTGACGCCGTCGTCCAGCGACCAAA
>JACZVE010000229.1:0-1978 GCA_022572825.1 SAR324 cluster bacterium | reverse complement strand
TACAACGGGGGCCGACCAGCTCCCTTTCCCGGGAGAGAAGAGGTGCCGCCAATTTTGGTTTCACAGGGATACACCGGCCTGTTCGCCTTTCGCCTTGACATGAAGAGCGGAATCGGGCGCCAGCCCACGGTATCGTCGCTCAAACAATGGGTCGCCACAGTATAGTTCCATCGCCGCGTTCTCTCAATTCATGAATCGCCACGTGCGAATTCCGCCGCTGCTTTCCGGTTCGGCGCTTGGGTTAGGCCCCGCTGTTTCAGGCACCGGACAGCGGAGCGTTGCCTGCGGGCGAGTCCTGTTGTGCCTGATGGTTGCGGCATTCATGATGATGCCCTGTGACTCCGCGCGGGCACAGGGGGAGACGGAAATCCTTCCCGCGGGGGAGCTGGGTTGGATCGAGCGGCTCTATCGGGAGGGCACCGCCTATCGGGCGGAGTCGGAAATACTGAGATTTCTCCATTATCATCCCGACCACCGCGACCGCGATGCCGTCGAGCTGGCCCGCGCCAAGCTGTACTACCGTGACGGCCGGTATGTCGAAGCCAACCGGGCGCTGTTTTCCCTGCTGGACCGCTTCCCGCGCGGTGAGGCGGCGCCGGCGGCGTTGCGGCTGCTCACCTATTCCAACGTGCGGCAAGGCCATTACGCCGAAGCGGCACGCACCCTGCCCGCGCTGCGGCAGGAAGCAACCGCCCAACCCTCGCTGGATGACTTCGCCCGGCCGCCGCCCGGCGCCGTGGACCCGGACGGCGCCGTGACCTGGTCCACCTGGCTGCCGGGCTCGGGCTACTTCGCGGTCGATCAGCCGGGCAAGGCCACGGCGGCCCTCACCCTCAACCTCACCTTGACCGCCGCGGCCGTGATCTCCGCCAAGAACGACAACGCCGGCGCCGCGCTGGTATTCCTGCTGCTGGAGCTGATGCTCTATCAGGGTGGGCGCGAGGGGGTGCGCCAGGAGGCCGAGGCATTCAACCGGCGCCTGCGGGAGGAGCAAACCGATGCCTGGCTGGCCCGCCATGGAGAGCGGGAGTTGCTGCGGATCGGGATCGAGGCGCGGTTCGGAGGGCGTTGACCGATTGCCATGCGCGCTCCCCGCGCAATCAACGGAATTGACATCCGGAGTTCAGTCGCTAAGCTGATCGCACACGGCTGCGATACCGTTAATGCCTTGGAATTGGTGGAACATGAAGGGACTGAATAATATTGCAACCGCTGCCGCGCTCTTCCTGGGGCTGGCCGTGGCAGCACCCGCGGCGGCGCAGAGCTTGTGCGTCAAGGCATCGCGGGCAAACCTGAGAGCCGGTCCGGGCACCGACCATCGCATCACCTGGGAAGTCAATCGCTACATGCCCCTGGTGCAGGTGGGGACGGAAGGGGACTGGCTGAAGGTGAAGGACGTAGATGGCGACATCCACTGGATTTTCAAGCCACTGGTGACGAGCGAGATCGATTGCGTCACCATCAGCGCCCCCAAGGCGAACATCCGCAAGAAGCCCACCACCCGCTCGGACAAATGGTTCACGGTGGAAAAGTACACCTCCTTCAAGCGCGTCGGGCGGCAGGACAAGTGGATCAAGATCGAGTACGAGAAGGAAACGATGTGGATCTTCCACACCCTCGTCTGGCCCGGTTGAGCCGCTCCCACGCCCGCGCGGTTTTGCATTGCGAGGGAGCGGTGGCTCCCTCGCGCACCCAATTCACTGAGGGGACGCTGAAAAGCGCGCAACGCGCACCTGTCTCGTCGGGTCCTCCGAATTCCCCTAATTGCCTATCCGTTTAGCTCAGCAAGCCACCGGTATAGCTCGCGCTTGAGTGTGTGTTTCCGTTTGGGAAGCCTCACCCCCCTCCCCACGAAGTGGAGAGGGGTCGGGGGTGAGGCACCTACCGACATCGCACCAAGCACTGGAGAGCGGCATATTTACAGGCTTTGCGGAGCGAAGGATATAGGCATTCTTCCGTAAAGGGGGCATCGGCACCA
>JACZVE010000228.1 GCA_022572825.1 SAR324 cluster bacterium | reverse complement strand
ACCGTGCGCGTGTCATTACCCCAACCTTGTCCCTGGAAAGAGGCGTTCATCATGCGCCGGTGGCTTCTTATCTTTCTGATAGGCGGAGGGCTGCTACTCGGAGGGGGCCGCCCAGCGAAGGGACAAGCGGCTGCGTGGAGCCTCATCGCCGATGGCAACGTAGCCGAGTGGCCGTCTGTACGCCCATGGCCCCTCGACAGCCTCCGCGTCGCCGCGCTGGAGGCCATGACAGCGCTCCAGCTTGAGGGGTATTATTTCGCCCGCATCGATTCCCACCATGTCGATACCAGCCGGACGCCACCCGCTGCCCGCTTGTTTGCCACGCGCGGTCCGAGAGTGCCCATCGGACGCATTCGCATCGAAGGAGCCACGGCGCTCGACTCGCTGGATCTCCTGAACCGGATGGACACCCGACCCGGCCGCACCCTCGATCAGGCACGCCTCGAAGCCGATCTGGAGGCCATGCTTTTTCAATATGAAGAAGCCTCCTTTCAACGACAAAAAGCTGCGCCAAGCCGTGGCGGCCGCGGTCGACTGGGACGCCCTGGTGACCAACATCCTGTTCGGATTCGGAACCAAGACCGCGTCCATTCCTCCCTCGGCAGCCCCCTATGCCCTGCCGCAAAGCGAGGTGGAGAAGCTCAGGTTCAAAAACCGCAACCTGGAGTTGAGCCGGCGATTGCTCAGGGAAGCGGGAAAGCCCAACGGGTTTTCCTTCACCATCCTGACCTCAGAGCACGGCCCCGATTACACCTCTACCGCTCAGATCTTTCAGAGCAATCTGAAGGACGTGGGCATCAATGCGAAAATCGAGGTGGCGGAGTGGGGAATCCACCTGAAGCGCTGGCGCACCTGCGATCATACGGCCACTTACATCGGGGGAGTCTGGAAAGCCGATCCCGATCTGTATCTCCGCCCCTACCTGCACAGCAGCAAGGCCGAGGAATTCTGTGGGTACAAAAACGCCGAGGTGGACCGGCTGATGGATGAAAGCCGCACCATGGCCAATGTCGCGGAGCGCGTGAAGGTGTGGCATAAAATTCAGCGCATTCTGGCCGAGGATCTTCCCATCCTGTTTACGATGGTCGGCCCACCCCGGTTTGAAATCACGCGGGATTACGTCAAGGACTACGAGTTCATGCCGCAGATCTCCCGGTTCAATTTGAAGTACGCCTGGCTGGACAAATGACCCTGCGGATGAATCGTTGAAGTCGTCCGTGGTGCAATCCTATCAAGCCGGCTCCGACAGTGGGGCCGGCTTTCTAATTTTCACCGGGTTCGCACCGGGATGATCGGCTTTCGATCTCCCAGGTACTGCGCGTCCGAGATCCGCGTGACTCTCTCGGGTATTTTTCTCATTTAAACCAATTTGTTGCGCCCCGATATTCCGCCGCGAAGCACATTCTTTGAGCACTAGCAGGTTACCTGGCGATGCAACGCTACATCCTCGCAAGAATTATCGCGTTTTTCCCTGTGCTGTTCGGGGTGGCTCTCCTCAGTTTTTCCGCCGTACATCTGGTGCCCGGCAACGTGGTGAATATCATGGCGGGAGAGGAGTATCTGTCCCCGGAGAAAGAGGCGGCGCTGCTGAAGGAACTGGGATTGGACAAACCGATCTACGTCCAGTTCGCATTGTGGCTGTGGAAGATCGTGCAAGGGGATTTCGGGATTTCCTACACCTCCGGCCTGCCCGTGTCCGACCAGTTGCTTCATCGGCTGCCGGTCAATATCGAGCTGATGTTGATCGCCTTTCTGTTAATCGTAACGGTGGGAATATTGGGGGGCATCGTGGCTGCCGCTTATCAGTTTACCTGGATCGACTATGCGATTCGCTTTTTCTCCACCCTGGGGTACAGCATTCCCAACTTCTGGCTGGCCACCTTGTTCATTCTGCTGGGTTCCCTGGTGTGGACCTGGCTGCCCGTTCTCGATTATGTGCCCTTTCGCGAGGATCCGATTGGAAACATCACCAGCATGCTGATTCCCGGCTTCGTCCTCGGTCTGGCCTCGCTGGCCTTTGTGTTGCGAATGACCCGCTCTTCCGTTCTTGAGAATATGCGTATGGACTACGTGCGCACGGCGCGGGCCAAGGGACTCCCCGAGCAGGTGGTGTTCATGCTCCACATTACCAAGAACTCCTTGATTCCGGTGGTGACGGTGATCGGCCTGCAGGTGGGGTTCATGGTGGGAGGATTCGTGTTGACCGAAGAGGTGTTCGTGCTGCCGGGCCTCGGTCGGCTGTTGCTGGTAGCCATCAGCTCGCGAGACTTCAACATCATCACCGCAATCACGTTGCTGACGGCGGTGATCGTGCTGATTATCAACCTGCTGGTGGATATCCTCTACGCATTTATCGATCCGAGAATCCGGTATTAACCACTCGGGACGACGTCTACCCACGCCCCGCGTAGTACCTGCGTTCTCGCGGCCAGGAGACAGCGGATAAAACCATGAGCGAACCCATTATCCTCGCCGACGGTGGCGGGCTGCAGGCGGACGATGCGGTTCTCAAGCCCTCGCGAATATTCTGGCGGGCCTTTTTCCGCGATAAGGCGGCCTTCGCCGGAGGGCTGATGGTGATGGTGATCGTGATCGTTGCGATCTTCAGCCCCCTCATCTCGCCCCACGATCCACTGAAGATGGTGCCCCAGGATACCTTGTTGCCTCCTTCTTTTCCGGACTACGTAATCGGAACCGACCGCTTCGGGCGCGACCAGTTAAGCCGGCTGATCTATGCCACCCGCACCTCCATGATCGTCTCGCTGGGTTCAGTTACCATCGCCGTGGTGGCGGGGATGATCATCGGGATGATCTCAGGCTTCTACGGAGGGCGGCTGGACAGCTTTATCATGCGGTGCCTGGACGTCATTTACGCATTCCCCGTGATACTGCTGGCGCTGGTCATCATTGCCATCTTCGGTCCCAACATCTTCAACCTTATTTTGACGATCGGGTTCATCTACAGCACCCGGGTGGCGCGGGTGACGCGGGGCAGCGTGCTTGCGGTCAAGCAACTGGAGTACGTGGAGGCGGTGCGCTCGGTGGGCGCGAGGGACATCAGCATCATGTTCTACTTCATTCTTCCCAACGTGCTCTCCCCGATTATCGTCCAGTCTACTTTTTTTCTGTCCACGGCCATTCAGGTGGAGGCCGGCCTGAGCTTCCTGGGGCTGGGCACGCAGCCCCCGACGCCCTCCTGGGGCCTGATGTTGAACGAAAGCCGGCGCTTCATGGAGATCGGCCCGTGGCTGACCATCTTTCCGGGGTTGGCGATCATGATCGCGGTGCTCGCCTTCAACCTGCTGGGCGATGGCCTGCGCAATGCCTTGGACCCCAGGCTGATGCGCCGCTAGTGCCGCCACCATCGCTAAGCACGGTGTGAAGCGCGGCGATCCGACCGGGTTGGAGGTGTCCGCATCCTGCGGGGTGGGCCGATACTGCCACCCGAGGCCCGCGCTTGGGGAGGGTGATCGCAGCCCTTCCTTGGGGCGAAGATACCGACCCTGCACCCCGGCTGCGCAGATCTGGTTACTCTCAGCAGTGGGTTGCATCGATCCCTGGCGAAGCGCGCACGATGTTCCTGTCTCGAACGATCGGCCAGATGATGGCGCTGTTGCTGCTCGCCGGCTCCTGCCTTGTCGACTCGGAAGGCACCGATCCGCAAGGCCGTTCCGCCGAGTCCGCGGCCCGCAGCGGCCCGCCGCCGATCGTCGTCACCGGCATCGTAATCCTCGGGGGAAATGCTGCGGCCTTCCTGGTCGGGCCGGACGGCATCGAACGCAAGTATCAGCTGGGCGCGTGCGTGCCCCGCCACGACGAGCAACCCACGCAGATCTGTCGGCGCGGCCAGGCAAAGCTGGTGGGGATCGACACCGGCCTTGTCACCGTGGAGATGGAAAATCAGCGCTATCAGTACGCAATGGAGCAGGGGCGGGGACTGCGCGCCGATCGGGCGCACGGCGACGACCGGTACCTGACCAGCCGCGATGTGGTGGAGAGCGTCTGCGCGAACTTTGCGGGCACCGGCTGCGCTAGGGTCGGATACCTCGAAGTGGCCAGGGAACGGCCCGTCCATCACGTCATCTATCCCATGTGCTTCGAGGTGTTCGTGCAGGATTGGCGCGAAAACGGGGGCCTGTGTCTCCGAAGCGCCACGATATTGTTGAAGCATGTCGCCTACGGGGAGTTCTTCTAGCTGCGCGCGAAACCAGCCCGCGCAGCCACCGATCGGGCTCCTCGACGGGCCTCTCCCGCCCCCGGTAGACCGACGCACCATTGGACTCGACCCGGTGACCTCGGCATTTGGAATGCGCGATTCGAGGACGCTGCCGTGTCATCGCCCGAAGCCAAGCGGAAGCTGACCGCAGTCCTCGTCGCGGAGGTCGTGCCGTACAGTCGCCCGATGGCCCATGACCACCTTGCCATCGTCAAGCCGCTTGCCGGATACCGGAACGTCTGATCTTCCCACATAGAACCTTCCCACAGCCGGGTGGTGAACGCCCCGCGGGATTCCATCCGGGCGGAATTCGAGAGCGTGGTGCGCGCCGTCGCGCTACTCACCGCCTTACCCACCTCCGGAGAGTGATGCGATTGGCAAACAAGGTTGCCTTGGTGACCGGTTGCGCGAGCGGGATAGGCCGCGCCATCGCGCAACCATTTGCCGGTGAGGGAGCCGTGGTTTGCGTTGCGGGTCTCGGCGGAGAGCAAGCTCGGAAAGTGCCTGGTGGCTGGGCGCTGCGTTGTGCGATCCGTCCCCTTCCCAGTTGGCGTCCCTTTGCCGGAGGCGGTTTCTTCGCGCGCTACTGTAATTACGGTGGAGACGATGCGCATCGAACTCCCGGCCTCGGCACTGCGAATGCGTTATTTACGCCCCTGCACCCAGACCACGAATGATCCAACGGGGCAATCTCGAAGCCATCGGTTCGGGGCAAGGCGGAATGTCCCGGAACTACGATCTGATCAGCTGAATCAGATCAGCGAGTCCGTCATCCTTTATCATCGCCGTGGCCGTGCGGTAGCCCAACTCGCGATATGCTTCAAACTGCCGCTCGTCGAAGAACTGGTCCAGGGTGGACTGGTCCGGGAAATACGGGTTTGCAGCCTTGTAGCCTTTCACTTCCAATTGCAGGCCGGGAATCATGGTGGTTTTGATGACGATGAGGTCGCCCTGCGTGCCATCGGCATAGGTGATCTTTCCGCGGATGTGTCCCCGCCGCGCAACCTTGGTTTTCTGGGGGTAGGCGACGTCTTCCAGTGGAATCAGGCTTTCCGGCTGGTAATCTGCTTCAAATTTCACCCGTGCCCCGAAATCGGCCGCAATACGTCGGAATGCGGTCTGTAGATCGCTAAAGGTGAATTTTGGATCGGCTCCGGCATCACACAAAATGATGAGCCGCAGGCGGCGGCGGATCAGCTCGTATAGTCCCGTGTTTTCAAAATGTCCGCCGTCGCTCAACTGGAGAAAGCGGCGCGTTTCGCGATAACCCGGTCTGCCGAGTTCGTACAGCCCAGGCACGAAGTGGTTGGGACTGGTTTGGCTTATCCATTTTTGGCGGATGTTCGGCACCCAGTAACCCAGGCGCAAATTGAGCAGCGCCATCAATAAGGAGACCAACGAATTGCGCGTGATGCCGATGCCGCCCACGCCCGTATTGGGATTGAGGGCAGCCCCGGAGATGGCCATTGCCGTTGACAGGGTCATC
>JACZVE010000227.1 GCA_022572825.1 SAR324 cluster bacterium | reverse complement strand
CTATATCTACATCGTCCTCAGCGGACTGGCATCCAAAACTGATAAAAAGCGAAACAATTATTATTATTAAAATAAAGCCCAGTTTTATTATCTTCCCGTTCCCCATACAATCCACTCCAAATTAGAGAACGAACCGGATTGACGAGTCCAGCATACCGCTCGTGAAGTAAGGAGAGCAAGGTCCACGAGCGGGAGCGCGGCGTGCGAATTACGGCCAGCCCCCGCCTCCGGCGCGGTGCGCCCGTTCTCCGCGGCACCGAGCCGCCGCTTGCGCGTCGCGCCGGAAATACCTGACGCGAGGTTCAATGATCGGTTACGCCCCTGGCCACGGCTCCGGAGGGGGCGGTTTTCAGCGGCAACGATTGCGGTTATCATAAGGCGATGCGCCGCGACGATCCCGTGTCCGCTCCTTTGCGCCGTTCTGCCCTACCGCTTGCTGCGAGCCGGCACGGCGCCCCGGCCGGCGCTCGTGAAGGGAATTTGCCATGGGTTTGCGCACGATAATCACGATTGCCGCCCTCTGCGGGCTGGTGCTGGCGCTCGCCGCCGAGCCGGTCAGGGCGGAGCGCAGGGTGCTGCGCCTGCCCATGATGGGGGAGATTCCCACGCTGGACCCGGGGCTTGCCGAGGACAGCTCGTCCATCGAGGTCATCGAGCAGCTCTTCCTGGGGCTGACGGACTTCGACGACGACACCTCCGAGGTGGTGCCCGAGCTGGCGACCCACTGGGAGGCCAGCGGGGACGGGCTGAGCTACACCTTCCACATGCGAAAAGCGGTCTGGAGCGACGGCCGGCCAGTCACGGCCCATGACATCGTCTGGGCGGCGCGCCGCAACATCGACCCGGCCACGGCCTCACCCTATGCCTACATGCTGTATGGCATCCGCAACGCGGAAGCCATCAACACGGGCAAGATCAAGGACCCCGGCAAGGTCGGCGTCAAGGCGCTCGACGATCGTACGGTGCGCTTCACGCTGGCGCATCCCGCCGCCTACTTTCCGGCGGTGGCGGGCATGTGGACGCTTCGCCCGTTGCCCCGCCACGCCATCGAGGCGCACCGGGAGCGCTGGAGCGAGCCCGAACACATGGTCAGCAACGGCCCCTACCGGCTCGTCTCCTGGCAGCGCGGCAACAAGCTGGTCCTGCGGCGAAACCCTGCCTATTATGGGGCCGGCGGGGTACGCATCCCCGAGGTTCACTACCTGATCATCCCGGAGAGCTCCACCGGCCTGGCCATGTACGAGAACGGGGAGCTGGATATGATGGGTGGAGGCTATCTCCCCGTGCCCTCTCCCGACATTCCCCGCCTCAAGACCGATAGCGTGCTGGGCCGCCAGCTGACCATCGCCCCCCGCCTGTGCACCTACTATTACGCCTTCAACACCGCGCGCCCGCCCATGGACGATGCGCGGGTGCGCAAGGCATTTTCCGCCGCCATCAACCGGCAGCTGTTGATCGATAAGATCGTGCTCGGGGAGCAGCAGCCCGCCACCACCTTCACGCGGCCGCCGGTGTTCGGGTCGGTGCCCCCGGAAGCGGGCGTGGGCATTGGCTACGACGGCGAGCAAGCCCGCGCCTGGTTGGCGAAAGCCGGCTACCCGGGGGGCGAAGGCTTCCCCCCGGTGGTGATGATGTATAACACCTCTGAAAGCCACGCCCGCATCGCCCAGGCCATCCAGCAGATGTGGCGGCGGGAGCTCAACGTGCGGGTGAGGGTGGAAAACCAGGAGTGGAAAGTGTTCCTCAGCACGACCCGGCGCAGGAACGGACCCCACATTTTCCGGGCAGGCTGGTGCGCGGACTACCCCGACGCCAACAACTGGCTGATGGAGGTGTTTCACCCCACCAAATCCACCAACCGCGTGCACTGGAACAATGCGGAGTTCGCCCGCGTGACCGAACGGGCGCAGGTGGCGCAGGACCCCGCCGAGCGAAAGCGGCTCTACCGGCGCGCCGAGGAGATCCTCAACGAGGAGGAGGCGGTGATTGCGCCCATTTATTTCTACACCTCCGTCACGCTCACGAAGCCCTATCTGAACATGAAGCTCGCGCCGCTGGGGGGAAATCACATCCGCGACTGGCACTTCGTCGAATGATCCCGCCGTTCCGCCCTGGCGCGGGGAGCGACACTCCCGCCCGCAGGGAGCGCCGCCCAACCCCGTTGACGGAAAAGCCCACGAGCGCGCTTCCCTCTCCATGAAATTGAGCCCGTATTTCCCCGGCAATTACCGCCCTCCATAGATGATCCGGTCCGAAATCCAATATAAAAACCGGATCGATTTATGGGGGTCATGTCATCGAGGCGGTCAAGCATGGTCATGCCGATGCCCAGGTCAAACTTGTGATATCCGAGGTTTCCCAAGAGAGCGGAATATTATCGTCAATCCACATAATATCAAAAAGAAGTGGATCAATTGATACCGGTCCGCAGAAGTGGGGCACAAAGGATGTCTACTGACCGATTTTCATAAGCATATTACCACACCTTTCAGCAACCCTGCTGTCGGGATTCTTTTCGCCAGGCATTGTCGCCCAACCCTGTTTTTCTATATAGCCACCTCTCTCCCAGGAATTCCCTTCTTTCATTGCTGTCAACTTCTGATCTTTCTCCGAATCCTGGTTAAACTGCTCGACACAAATCGGTGCCAAGCGGTCAAGGACGGCATTTTCAGCCGTTTCCTCAGCCGTTTTCTGGGCAGTACCACCCGTAACCCATCCACCCAAAGTGAAGCCGATGATGGCCAATACAATTGCACCACCAACAGCACCCCACAAACCCAGTTTAATTTTCTCCCAATTCATCTATATACCTCTCCTCCGATAGTGAATTAATTACCTTGAACCGACATTTCCCAGATGGAGCCGTCAATACGGCCCAAACGACTGCTCGAACCTTCGATACCACAAATTTGAACGCAGAATCCACATCAATCCGGTCTTTCGCCCCTTATTTTTTGCTCCGAGAGAGGATTTGAGCCCGTTTTCAGGATATGATGACGCAGCAATGCGGCCTGGAGTCAATTTCCCTCTCGATCTCGAACCCGGCAATTTGTTCACTGACAGGCTGGGCCGTCACACCGGCACCGGCTGAATCAGTCGGTGAATCGGCCCATTTGACTGGTCGAGGCTGCTTTGTGTTCCTTGGCACGCTTGCCGACTACTTGCCTGATCGCCGGATCTTTGCACAACTGCTCGGCATCATTCGTGTCATCATAGCCCGCCAGGCGGCTGTAGACCGATTGCCTGAACTGACCGTACAGGGTGTGTTGTGTGTTCAGACCGCTGCGCGTGGCCACAAGAAGTTCGGCCACCCTGTCGGTCAAACCCAACGCCTCATCCAGCTCCCGAAAGGGAGCAACCCCGCATCCGACGTGACGTTGGCTCCATGGAATTCGACCTTCACCGAACGGTCAAAATCGACCCGCAACGCTTCCCTGCGTCCCTCACCCATTGGGTACTCCGATCAACTATACGTTTCCTCCCTTTAACTTGCTGTTATTATATACGGAATGATTGGATCGGACCAGAAATTTCGTTATCTGTCCGGGAAATGTGGGCTACTTGAGAAATTTCAGCTAGCTTACTGATCTTACAGTTTAATTTTCTTCGCGCCGCTAAATGGTGGAGAGGGGCGGGGGGTGAGGCCTCCTGCGGGCATAAGTAACAAAGCAATAGGAACGGATCGCGTACCATGGTGCCCTATCTCTTTCGCCGCCTGATCCACATGGGGGTGGCGCTGTTCGTATTGGCCACCCTGATCTTTTTTCTCGTCCGGGCGCTGCCTGGCGGGCCCTTCGACCGGGAGAAAACGTTGCCGCCCGAGATCATGCGCAATCTGGAAGCCTATTACGGCCTGGACCAACCGCTCGGGCGGCAGTATCTGGACTTTCTGTGGGGTGCCCTGCGGGGGGATTTCGGCCCCTCTTACACCTCCCGCACCGATTCGGTGATGGCGTTGATCCTGCGCCATCTGCCTGTCTCGGCCGAGCTGGGCCTGTGGGCGCTGCTGCTTGCCGTCGCCGCGGGCATTCCGCTGGGGGTGCTGGCGGCCTATTATCACAACTCGCCCGTGGACGTTTTCGCCACCTTGCTCGCCGTGCTCGGCCGCAGCGTGCCGCCCATTGCCTTGTCGCCGCTGCTGATCCTCATCTTCGGGCTTTATCTGCAGTGGTTTCCCATCGCCCGCTTCGACACCCCTGCCCATCGCGTTCTGCCGGCGCTGGCGCTAGGGCTGGGCATGGCGGCGCTGATCGCGCGGCTGACCCGCTCCAGCATGCTCCAGGTGATCCGCGAGGATTACATCCGCACCGCCCGCGCCAAGGGGCTGACCGAGTGGGCGGTGGTTTGGGTGCATGCCCTGCGCAATGCCCTGATTCCGGTGGTGAGCCTGCTGGGCCCGCTGTTCGCCGCCGTGGTGACCGGGACGTTTATCGTGGAGTATTTCTTCGCGGTACCGGGTTTGGGCCGCTACTACATCACCAGCATCGGCAACCGCGATTACCCGGTCATCATGGGCACTTCGCTGCTGTTCGGGGCAACGGTCATCCTCGTGAACATGGTGGTTGACGTTCTATATTCATGGATCGACCCGCGCATCCGGCTGGAATAGGACCGAGACGATGGCGATGAACCGGCACGTGCAAACTTCGCCAGGCGGCTCACTGGGCCGCACCCTGCCTGCCGCGGGCGAAGACCGCCTGTGGCCCGGCGCGCGCCGCTTTGCCCGCAACCGGCTGGCCCTGGTGAGCTTGCTGTTCCTGCTCGCGCTGGCCGCCGCGACCCTGTTCGCACCGCTTGTGGCACCCGCGCACTACGCGACGGACGACCTGCTGGCAGCCTACGAGCGGCCCGGCGAGGGGTTCGTGCTGGGCGCCGATTTCATGGGCCGCGATATCCTGAGCCGACTCATCTACGGCGCGCGGGTATCCCTGTCCGTGGCCATGATGGGGGCGCTGCTCAGCTTCGCGATAGGGGTGGCCTACGGCGTCACGGCGGGGCATGTCGGCGGCCGCTGGGACGCCTTGATGATGCGGGCCGTGGACGTCCTCTACGCCCTGCCGACCCTGGTGGTCATCATCTTGATCATGGTCTACTTCCGCGCCGGGCAACCGGAGCAGTTCACCGGTCTCAAGGCGCTGCTCTATGCCTGGGACGACGCTTTGGGCGGCATGCTGTTCATCTTCGTCGGTATCGGCCTCACTTCCTGGCTGCAGATGGCCCGCGTGGCGCGCGGCGAAACGCTGGCCATCAAGGGCAGGGACTACGTGCAAAGCGCCCTTGCGCTGGGCATCAGCAACCAGCGGCTGATGCTGCGCCATATGCTGCCCAATCTGCTCGGGCCCTGTATCGTGCTGGAGTCCGCCACGATCCCCGCGTACATACTCACCGAGGCCTTTCTCAGCTTCATCGGCTTGGGCGTCAACCCCCCCATGCCCAGTTGGGGGGCGATGATCAACGAGGGTTACCAGGCGATGCGCGCCTACCCCCACGTCATCCTGTGGCCGGTGCTGGCGCTGACCGCGACGGTGCTGGCCTTCAACTTCCTCGGCGACGGCCTGCGCGATGCGCTGGACCCCAGGCTTGCCGATTGAGCCTCACCCCCCAGCCCCCCTCCATTTCATGGAGAGGGGGGAGGCGTCGCGCGAGTCGCAAGCGGCGCCCGACAGCCGGCGGGGGTGAGGTTATTCGAACCGCCGCCCCACCCT
>JACZVE010000226.1 GCA_022572825.1 SAR324 cluster bacterium | reverse complement strand
GAATCGAAGGAGTCGCGCCGTGAGCGCCAACGGGGTGAAGCGGGACGGCTGGCAGGGCAATCTGGCCGAGGAGCTGTGGGTGCATGCCCAGGCCAGCGAAAAGGAGGTCTGCGGTGCCTGCGACATCAACGCGACCACGCTGCGGGAATGGCGCCGCCGCTTCGGCTGGGACGAGCAGCGGGCGGCGGCGGCCAAGCGCTTCGGCGGGTTGTACGCCCTCGTCCAGAACATGGCCGCGGCCATCGGCGACGAGCTGAAGAAGAGGCCGCCGAGCGATACCGGCGCCATTGGCGCGTTGCGCGAGGAGCTCAACGGCCTGCTGCAAACGGCCGAGCGCATCCGCAAGCTGAACCGGGACATCGATTACAAGCGGATGGCATTGCGTTACAGCCGCGAGCTGACGGCGCACCTGAAGGCCGAGGATCCCGAGGCCCTGAAAGTGCTGATGCCACATCTGAAAGCGTTCACGATCGAGATTGCGCGTGGCTGACCTGAGCGACAAGCAACTGCTGGCTTATCTGGAGGCCCTGGAGGCCGAACTGCGCCCGCTGGTGGAGAAAGCCACGGCCGGGCTCCCCAGCGGCTCGCCGCGCGCCATCCGGCGCCGCATCCTGCGGGGGCGCGAGGACCGCTTCTGGTTCTACCGGCACTATCTGCCTCACCTGTTTACCGAACCGTTCGCGGCATGGCAGCGCGAGATGGGCGAATTCATCGACGCCCATGCCCAGGCACAGTTCCTGGTGTGGCGGGGCAGCGGCAAGAGCACCGTGCTGGACCGGGCGGAGGCCCTGCGCGCGCTGACGGCCCAGGACACCAGCTATGCCATCCTCACCAGCCGCACGGATAAGCAGACCTATCCCATGGTGCTGCGCCTGCGGGTGGAATTCGAGGCCAATGCCCGCATTCGCCAGGACTATGGCGACCAGGCGCTCGGGCCCCTGTGGTCCATGCACCACTTCATCCTCAAGAACGGGCGCGAGGTGCAGGGGCTCTCGCTCAAGGGCGCCGCGCGGGGCATGCTCTCCATCGGCAACAAGCGGCCCGAGCTGTGGATCCTCAACGACCTGCAGGAGCTGCGGGACGCCAGAAGCCCGGAGGTCATCGAGGGCACGCTGGACTTCATCTTGTCCGTGGTCATTCCCGCCATGAACAAGCGGCGCGGCAAGGTGTGGGTCGCCGGCACGAAAATCTCCGAGGATTGCGCCATGGCCCGCCTGGAGCACGACCCTCATTTCCCCACCTTCATGCGCGCGGCCGAAGACGGCACGATGACCCACTTCACCGATCCGCTGCGCTTTCCCAGGGCAGTGCTGGAGGCGGAAAAGCGCCTCATCGGCCGGGAGCGCTACAACCGGGAGTACCTGCACGTCGCGGTGGGCCGGGAAGGCCGCTTCCGGCACGAGTGGGTGCGCACCTACCGCGCCGAGCAGCTTGCCGGGCTGCCGTTGATCGCCGCGGTGTACTGGGATCCCGCCATTGCGCCACGGGGCGACTTCAAGGCCATCGTGACCTGGGCGCTGCACGCGGAGACGGGTCACCGCTACTGCCTGCGGGCCTTTCTCAGCCGCGGCGCCAGCCCGCGCGAGCAGGCATTTGAGTACTTCCGGCAGATCAGGGCACTCAACGCGCGGCCGGACACGGTCTGGGTGAGCGGGTACGAGGCCAACGGCTTCCAGGCATTGCTGGAATACCCGCTGGAGGAATGCCGCCGCGCGCTGGGGCTGCCTGCCGACGTGTTGGGCACGCAGGTGGTGAATACGGTCAACAAGGAGATCCGGGTGGCGGCAATGGCCCCGGCCTGGGAAGGCGGTTCCGTGTTCTTCTGCCAGGGCGACTCCGATCAGGATCTGCTCATCGATCAGCACGTGTTCTGGCCCAAGCGCGGCATGGACGGTCCCGATGCAACCCGCGGCGCCTGGCAACTGATCGATGGGCTGGCTTTCCGCGACCCGGCGCTGGCCGTGCCCGGTATCGGCGCGGCGTACCCGGAGCAATGGTGAGCCACGGCCGCAGTGAATCTCAAGGACAACCAAAGGACGACCAATAGGGATTGGCGATGACTGACAAATTGAAAGCGAACGCGTTCATGGGCGCGACGGGGCGCTTGCATGCAGACCCCGGCAGCTTCTTCAAGGCGCGGATCAACCAGCACTTCAAGGTCGAATGTTTCGATCCGCAGGGGAATCTCAAGTGGGTGGAGGAGTTCGACAACCTGGTGGTCAACGTCGGGCTGGATGAGTACCTGCAGCGCATCTACAAAAGCTCTGGCTTCACGGCATCCGACTTTGCGGGCATCAAGGGCAGCGGCGCCATCGTGGCCGGGGACACCATGGCGTCGCACGTGGGGTGGTCCGAGCTGACCATCTACTCCAACGCCACGCGGCCGTCTTTCACCCCTGGCGTCGTATCCGGTCAGAGCGTGGACAACTCGGCATCCAAGGCGGTGTTCAACATCAATGCCTCGGGCACGGTCGCCGGAGCGTTCATAGCGGACGACAACACCAAGGGCGGCACCACCGGCATTTTGCTGGGCGGCAACGATTTCGCGGCTTCGCGCGGTGTGGGTAGCGGCGACACGCTCAACGTGACCATGACGGCCTCGCTGACCTCGACGTGATCATGCGGGAATGGCGCATCTATTATGACGACGGTTCGACCTTCGATGACAGCCAGGGCACCCCGGAAGCCGCGCCGGCCTTTGGCGTTCTCTTTATCGTGTTTCCGGATCGCGAAGTCGGACGCGTCGTTATGCGCGGTTGGGATTGGTACTACTTCGACGCGGAAACGCGGCAATGGTGGGGATCGGACATCCACGGTCTGCTCGACGGCCTGCTGCACGATCTGCCACGGAAGGCCTATAAGCAGGGCCGCAACGTGGACAACAAGCGCTTCCGGGACATCATGAAGCGGGCGATGAACGACGCGGATTTTCCCGTCAAGAGTGCCAAACGCTACGGAGAGCACCCTTAAATGGCCCATGCAAGTCCCATACTGAATCAGGACGGATTCCGGGGGCGGAACGACGACGGATCTGAGTCCGCCGCCACGTGGAAGGCCGCGCTCAATACCGATTGGACGCAAGCCGTCGATGAAAACTTCCGCATCCGGTTTCTGGTTACGGAGACGGGAGGGGCGGCCAGCAACAATGTTCAACCCCAGCTTCAATACAACCTGAACAGCGCGGGGTGGAACGACGTCAATGCCACCTCGCTCGTTGCGCGCTCATCGCTCTCGCCCAATTTCGCCGAGGGAGACAATACCACCCAGCAGCTCGGTGCCGGGACTTTCATTACGCCCAATTCGGGCATGGACGAGGACGAGGGCCTTGCCGGGGAAGCCAATAACATTGATTTTGCCGGCAACGACGAGGTCGAGGTCGAGTTCTGCCTGCAAATTCGCGGCGCCGACGTGGTGGACTCGGACACCCTACAATTCCGAGTCACCAATGCGGGTACATTGCTGGACAACTATAACCAGACCCCAACGGTTACGGTCTCGGAGGGCGCGGTATTCGACGAGTCGGCGACGATCAGCGCCGACGGCACCCTGGCCTCGGTGGCGGACGCGGTGTTCGAGCCGGCCGCCACCCTGGCCGCCGATGGCACAATCGCCGCCGAGGCGGATGCCGGCATGGAGCCGGGCGCCTCGCTGGCAGCCGCCGGGCAACTGGCGGCCGGCGCCGATGCGCTCATGGACGATGGCGCCGCCGCCGCCGCCGATGCCCAACTATCGGCCGCGGGCGGTCTGGATTTTCAGGAGAGCGCGGCCATCGCCGCCGCTGGGCAGCTGGCCTCCGTGGTGGATGTGGAGTTTGCGCCGTCGGCAGAACTCGCCGCCGGTGGCGAACTGGCTGCAGCCGTGGACGTTGCATTCGATCCGTCAGCCGACATCGCCGCCGATGGCAAGCTGTCGGCCGCCGCGGGGCTGGTTGCCGAACCGGGCATTGCCCTCCTGGCCGGCGCCATTCTGACGGCCGTGGCCGAAGTGATCGGGGCGGCAAGCGATGCCCAGGGCACGCTCTCCCTGTCGGGGGTTCATTGCACACCCCTGCTTGCGTCCGTGTTGTCCGTCGGGGCGGCCATTCAGGCGGCAACCAACGTGAATCCCGCGCTGGCGGGAACCGCAAGGATACGAACTGCCCCATGAGATTCTTTGTCTACCCCGGAAATCACACCCTGGTGGAGCTCAGCGGCCTGCAAAACCTGCTGACGGGAGCCTATGTCAACAGCGCCACCGTCGATATGACCGTGGTGGACGTGAACAGCGCGCAGGTGCCGGGCATTACCTGGCCGACGTCCTTCACCCCTGTGCAGAGCAGCAACGGCGACTATTCGGCGACACTGAGCAACAGCGCGGGATGGATCGTCGGCCAATGGTATTTCGGCAAGATCACCGTCGTCACGACGGAGGGCCTTCGCGGCGACTGGGAAATCGAGATGGAGGCCCAGAGGCGGACGTGAGAGCAAGCCTTCATCCTTTTCAGTGAGCGGGTAATGCGAATAGCGGAATTCCTGAGCAATCTGTTGCAGCGGCGCAGCGGTTTCGCCGCGGGCGCGCCGCCGCTGGACCAGACCACCGCCGCGCCGCCGCGGGGCGAGCAGGCGCTGGCCGAACTCTCGCTCTTCGGGCGGCTGGGCCAGCGCTTTATCGCGTGGAATCCGGACGAGCTGGTGGGTCGCAAGGGTGCGGACATCTGGCGCAGAATGCTGCGCGACCCCCAGGTCAAGGCCAGCTACAACCTGCTGGTGTCGATCATCATTTCCAGAAACTGGCGCTTTGAGCCACAGGAAGCAGGCCCGGGGCAGCAACGGATCGCCGACTTCTTCCGCTTCAACGTGGAGCACGCTTTGCGGGGACCGTTCAAGCAGGCGCTGCGCACGGTGATGCTGGCCAAGGCGCAGGGGTACTCGGTGAGCGAGAAGGTGTTCGAGCCGATAGAGTTCGAGGGGCGCACGTATTGGGGGCTGCGCGCGATAAAGGCCAAACCCTATCACAGCTTCCGCTTCGAGGTGGACGCCAGCGGCAACATCTGCGGCCTGGTGCAGGAAGCCGCGGGGCAGCGCATCGAACTGGATCCGCGCAAGTTCGTGATCCACGTCTTTCAGCCCGAACTGGATCCGGTCTGGGGCGAGAGCGATCTGCGCGCCGCCTACCGGGCGTTCTGGGAGAAGGACACTATTCTCAAGTTCTGGAACATCTACCTGGAGCGGCTGGCGGCCGGCTTTACCGTCGCCATCCCCAAGGAGGCGGGCCCCGTGCTCACGGCGGCGGAAAAAGCGGACTTCGAGGCCACCCTGCGCAACATCACCCTGGCTTCCGCCGTGCGCCTGCCGGCCGGCTACGATTTGAAGGTGGTGCACGGGCCGGCCACCGACGCCTTCGAGCGGGCGGTGGATCACCGCGACCTGCAGATGGCGAAGGCGCTGCTGGTGCCGCCCCTGCTGGGGCTGTCGCCCCAGCTCCGCGTGGGTTCGCTGGCCCAGGCGAAGGTGCAATTCCAGGTCTTCATGGACCTGGTCAAAGAGCAGGGCGACGCCCTCGCGGACGTGCTCAACGAGCAGGTCTTCCGCGACCTGGCCTGGTGGAATTTCGCCGAGCGGCGTCCGCCCCTGTTCAGGTTCGACCCCTTTATGAAAGAGCAGCAGCGCGAGATCGCGCAGACCTGGATCAACGCCGTCGGCGGTCAGGCTGTGACCAGTACCCTGGCCGACG
>JACZVE010000225.1 GCA_022572825.1 SAR324 cluster bacterium | reverse complement strand
AGCCCGCCAATGCAATCAGGGCCAGGGCGCCGACGCGCAGGAATCGCATTCGCGTTCGCCGCATGGGAATGCCCCGGCAGCCGTTGGACGAACGTTCCCGCGTGGCGGGACGGCACCCGCCCCAAGGGGAGGCCCCTCAGGCCGACGAACTGCGCCGCGGCCCGTCAGCGGAAACAACCGTCACATACGGAGGGAAATGGATGTAATCCTGCGCCACAGAAATGCGGTGAGCACCCGATGCTGACACACCGAACGTGACTTCTCCCTTCCCTCCGAAGGTGATCGAAGTACGGTATCAGGCAGGTTTCCTGGCTTGCGCCTTCCGGCCGGCCTTCCCAGGGTGTCAGCCCTAGTGGCGGTGTTCGGCAGGATGGGCGGCGCTTACAGTTACGGGGGTAGCTCCGGACTCGCACCGGATTCCCTTTTAACCTCCCGCGGAGGCGCCTGACGCGCAAACTCTATGGAGGCGTTGTAGCTATGTCAAGCCGATCGTGTTATTGCTTCCTGATGAGTGCCTGAGGACGCCTGCGTGGCGGCACCGGGCGGGGGAGCGACGCTGGCGGGGAGGTAAGAGTGGCCTTCGATAATCGCGAATCGGTCGTAAAGTGGCTGAATGACCACACGGGTCAACGCATCTGTTTGACATCCGAAGGCTCAACCTTGCGCGTTGTGGGCGAAACCGGTGGGGTGGAGCGACTGGACGCCTGCAGCATGGAGATCCTGCACAGCGAGTTGCAAACCGATATTCAGGGCGTGCAGATCGCCATGTCTCTACATCTGGATGCACTGGCGCTCCACCTGCTGGGCACGAGTGCGGGCAATGAAGCAGTCGTGTTCGCGGTCCCCCTGCGCCTGCCGTACGCTTCGGTGCGGCTCTCCCTGGCAGGGGAGGATTCCCTTCAAGACGCGCACAAGGGCCGGGCTTCCGCGTCGAAGCAGGAAGGAGAGGCGGAATACTCACCCTATGAGCTCCTATTCACCCGGTCTGACTGAGCACCTGCCCCCGGTGACCTGGCTGCAGGGGCCAAAGGGGCGGCTGGCCTTCTATTCTTATCCTTCCCAACGTCCCTGGCTGCATCTCCTCATCTCGCACGGCTTTGGCGAACACAGCGGATGGTGGCACCACGTCGGTTGCGCGCTGCGCGATTGCGGTATGTCTGCCTACCTTTTCGATCACTATCACCACGGTCGCTCCGATGGCCCTCCGGCGGACGTTGCCGACTTCGGAGATCTTGTCGCCGGGTTGGCCACCGCGCTGCAAAGCGGTGTGGCCTCCGGTGGCATCGATACGGCGCCCGTGGTGCTGCTCGGTCACAGCAATGGCGCCTTGATCGCATTGTTGGCGTTGCGCACACCGCTCGCCGGGCGGTTGGCCGGGGTCGTGCTGGCCTCTCCATTTCTGGAGATGCCCCGCCGGGTTGCCATGGGAGGAAGCTTTCTTGCGCACCTGCTCGCCGCCATCAGCCCTTCGCTGGCAATCCCGCTGGCTCTGCGGCCCCACCGTCTGACCGGGAATCGGGCCATCTGGCCCCAATACGGCAAGGATCCCCTGCGCCACAGGCGCATCAGCGCCCGCTTCTTTCTGGCAATGCGCCGCGCCCTCGACCAGGCGGGTGAGGTGGCCCACCTGGACGGTCTTCCGTTGCTGTTGCTGGCGGCCGGCAACGAGCGCGTGGTTGACGCCCACGCCACGGAGCAATGGTTCGGGCGATTGCGGGCCGTGGACAAGCAAATTCGCGTCTATCCCGGCCTGCGGCACGAGTTGTTCAATGAAACGGTGTGGGAGGATATTCTTCACGAGGTCGTGGCATGGTGCCGTACGCGCTTTGGCGACCCTTCCGCGCCGGAGGTGGCGAAATGATCCACCGTGCCGCGACGGCGATTTCCCCTGCGGGGTAGATGCCCCGCGGAAGAAAGGCGTGATGATTTTCTGGCGCGGGCGCAACCGGCTCCGAGCCCATCTGAGCGCTCCCAACGTGTTGGTCGTGCGCAATGACGGCCTGGGGGACTTCGTCCTCACCCTGCCGCTGATTGCTTCGCTCAAGCAGCAGTTTCCGCAAAGCCGGATCACCGTGCTGGTGCAGGCCTCCTTGCTGCCGTTGATCCCCTTGCTCGAGGATATCGACGGGGCGATCGGTGACGAAGGCGTGTTGCTGAAACGCCACCAGGGCCGCTTCGTTGGGGTCGCTCTGCTGGAGAAACGCCGTCGCCTGCTGGAGGCGGTACGGGCCGCCCACTTCGATGTCGCGCTGTTGCCGTATGCGGAACGGGGGTCGGCCCGGCTGGTGCACCGGGCCGGGATAGGCGTGCGGGTGGGCCCGCTGCGGCGCCCGTTTTTCTGGCGGTTCAACGTGCACTACCGCCCCTCCCGCAAGCGCTCGACCTCGCCCGAGTACGCGCTCAATCTCGCATATCTGCAATGCCTGGGGGCGCGGCCGGAATTCCGCTTTCCGCGCCTGCGCCTCCCCCGGCACAGGGATGACGCCCGCCGCGCTCCCTACGCCGTGATGCACCCCTACAAGCGAAGCGGCACGGCGCTCACCTGGCCGCTGGAAAATTTTATCGCGCTGGCCCGCGCATTGCGGACAGCGGGCTATGAGGTCGTCATCGTTGGGGATTCCGCGGACCGGCCACTATTGGAGCAGCATTTCGCCGCGCTCCCGCAGGCGCGGCTGGAGACCGGACTTACACTGCCGCAACTGGTGGGGCTGATCGCGGGGGCACGGTTGTTCGTCGGCAATTCCTCCGGGCCCCTGCACCTGGCGGGTCTGACCCGCATCCCGCACGTGGGATTCTTTCCGCAGAATCGGGTCTCCGCCCCGGAACGCTGGCGCACGCTGCCCAATCCGCGGGCGCCCGGCGAATACCGCGATTACCTGCTGGCGAGCCGCTTTCCGAAAGGCTGCGTCGTGTGCGAACGAGAGCGCTGCGCCTACTTCAACTGCGTCGCCAGCATCGGGCAGGACGCGGTCTGGCGGGGAATCCAGGCCTGGGGCCTGGAGACCGCAACGTCGATCCAATGAGTACGATTGCCATCTCGCTGATCGGGCACAATGAGGCCCACAATCTCCCCCGCGCCATGGATAGCGTGCGCTGGGCCGACGAGCTGATCTACGTGGACTGCGACAGCAGCGACAATTCCAGAGAGGTCGCCCTTCGCTACACGAAGCGGGTGTATGCCCGCCCCAATCTGAGCAACCTCAATGTCAACAAGGCATACGGTATCGCGCAGGCCACCACGGACTGGGTGTTCTATCTGGATCCGGACGAGGTGATCACCCCCGCCCTGGCCCAGGAAATCCGCGCGGTGATTGCGAGCGATCCGCCCGAGCAGGCCTTCCGCCTTCCCCGCCGCAACTATTACTTCGGCGCCTGGCTGCGCCATGGCGGCCAGTACCCGGATACGCAACTGCGGATGTTTCGCCGCGGGAAGGCCTGGTTTCCCTGCAAGCACGTCCACGAGCGGCTGGAGGTAGCCGGCACCATCGGCACGTTGCAGCACCCGATGGAGCACCACACCAGCGCCACGCCCATGGAGGCCCTGCAAAAGATGGACTTTTATTCCACCTTCAATGCCGAGTTGCTGGCAAAGTCGGGGAAGAAACCCACACCCGGCCTTGCCTTCCGCTACCTGGCGTGGACGCCGGCCACGCGCTTTGTGCGGCGATTTATCCTCAAGGGTGGCTTCCGCGACGGCTGGCCGGGCCTTACCGTCGCGATACTGGACGGCCTGGAGGTTCAGACCCGATTTCTCAAGTTCAGCTACCTTGCCTATCATCCCGAGGCGCTCACGACGGAGCCGGACCCGGAACAGGTGCCATGACGCAAGCCACCGCCTCCGTGTCGCGGCTGCTGGACGCCATCCGTTTTGCGGCCGAGAAGCACCGCGACGACCGGCGCAAGGGCGCCATCGCGGCGCCCTATATCAACCATCCCATCGCGGTGGCCGAACAACTGGCCGCCTCCGGATTCGACGGGGACACCGAATTGCTGATGGCCGCGGTGCTTCACGACGTCGTGGAGGATACCGATGCCACGGGGGAGGGACTGCGCGCCAGGTTCGGCGAAAGGGTTGCGCGCATGGTGATGGACGTGACGGACGATAAGACCTTGCCTCGCCGGGAACGAAAAACGCTCGTCGTGCGCTCCATTGCCGGCAAGAGCCGGGAGGCGCGACTGATCAAGCTCAGCGACCTCATCGCCAACGTGCATGACCTGATCCATCACCCGCCCCACTGGACGGATACGCAGAAGCGCGACTATCTGGACTGGGGCGAGGCGGTTGTGGAGGCGCTGCGGGGCACCCATTCCCTACTGGAGCAGCGCTTCGCCAAGCTGGTACGGCAGGCGCGGGCACGGCTCGACGGTCATTGAGCGCGCAGCTTGATTTCGACCCCCGCCTCGTCATAGATGCGCGGCCGGAAAGGCAGCCGCTCCGGGCGCGCCACGATGGCGGGCGGCTTGCGCTTGCGCTCGGGCAGGGGCAGCACTTCCGCCTCCTCGCCGGAACGGAAGCGTAGGCGTTTGATCAGCTTGCCGGTGGCATCCCAGAAGCGCCATTCGCCCTCGCGCCGGTCTTCGCTGTATTGGCCTTCGCTCCGCACCTGTCCGTTGTCGAACCAGGTGCGCCACGTGCCGACGCGCAATCCCTGATCCATCCGGCCCTCCAGCCGCTCCTGACCGTTGGGATAGCCCTGCAGCACCTGCCCGTGCGGGATGCCCAGCTTGAATTCCTCCAGCCGTTCGATCTGCCCGCTGGGATAGTAGAAGGTCCAGCGCCCATCCGGGATGCCGGTCACGTAGCGCCCCTCGGCGCGGATCACCCCGCTGGGATGATAGTAGGTCCACCGCCCGTGCGCCTGGTCGAACTTGCGCAGACCCTCGGCCAGCTTGAGGCCCTTGGGGGTGCGGTAGACGGTGTTGGGGTCGGCCAGTTCCCGCCCCTGAACCACCTCTTCATAATCGCCGTGCTGGCGGGCGCGGCGCAGCAGGCGGCCCCGCTCGTCGAACCAGCTCCAGATGCCGACGGCCCGGTTTTCGCGGTAGTAGCCCCGCAGGGCGATGCGGCCGTTGGCGTGAAAGCGCAGCAGGCGTCCATGCCGCACCGGCTGGCCCCCTTCTCCCCGCCGGACGTGCCATTGGGTCTTCACGCGCCCGTCCTCGTAGTGGTTGCGGCGGACTTCCTGCGAAGTCTGGGCCGGCACGGGCAGCGCAAGCGTCAGCCCGATCCCCAGCCAAATCCAGATGAGATGACTCCTAAGGCGCTGCATGGGTTCGCTGCGAGGGGCTGGTTGGCGGAATTGCCTTGCAAATGGGGTATTCTTCGTTGGTAGCAAGAACAGCAGCGAGAATTGTAGCAAGAACCTGACCACCGCACCCCTACGGCGGGGCGCCTTCCCCGTCAAAGCGCTCGATGGCGCGCCAGGTGATGAGAGCCTGGCGAAACGCCTTCACGTCATGCACCCGCACCAGTTGCGCGCCCTGCTTCGCGGCGTACAGGCTGCTGGCCAGTGAGGCGCCCAGGCGCTGCTTGGGCACCGGTTCGCCGGTTAAGCGGCCCAGGGAGCCTTTGCGGGACGTGCAGACCAGGACGGGCCGGTTGAACCGCTGCAGCAAGGGCAAGGAGCGCAGCACGATCAGGTTTTCCTGCAGGGTCTTGCCGAAGCCGTAGCCGGGATCGAGAACGAGCCGCTCCGCTCCCGCCTCTTCCGCCTCGTCGATGCGTTCATCGAAGAA
>JACZVE010000224.1 GCA_022572825.1 SAR324 cluster bacterium | reverse complement strand
ACGATCTGGCCCGAGATGACGAGAATCACGACGCCGTCCTCTTCGTCGCGGGCAAAGGCCTGATCCACGATCTTGAGCCCCTCCTCGACCGATTTGCGCCAGTACTCGTACAGTACGTCCTCCTTGGGTTTGTTGGCCAGTCCGTGAATGCCGATGATCACTTTCTTCCGGGCCGTGGATGATTGCGTCATGGGGCCTCCCGCCGTGTGGGTGTAGGTTGCATTGTGCCATCCGTTACACTACCTACGGGAACAAGTAAATCGGGGGTGGGGCCGCCACTGCATGTCTGAACCTCCCATCCCGAGTCCTTCCGCCCGCGCACCGCCATTGGAGAACGCCGGGAGAATGAACGAGAACAATGCTGCTCTGACCGGCAACTGGAACTATCCCACCCGCGTGCGATTCGGCGCCGGGCGCATTGCCGAGCTGCCGGAGGCCTGCAAGGAGTCGGGCATCGCCCGGCCCCTGCTGGTGACGGACCCGCAGCTGGCCGCGTTCCCCATGGTGCAGGACGCATTGGCAGCCAACGAGCGCGCCGGGCTGCCGACCTCGGTATTCAGCGCCCTCAAACCCAACCCGGTGGGAGGAGACGTCGATGGCGGCGTGCGGGCGTACCGTGCGGGCGGCCACGACGGCATCATCGCCTTCGGCGGTGGCAGCGCCCTGGACGTCGGCAAGGCCATCGCCTTCATGATCGCGCAGTCCCGGCCCATCTGGGACTTCGAGGACAGTGGGGATTACTGGACGCGGGCCAATCCGGAGGGCATCGCCCCGGTGGTCGCGGTGCCCACCACGTCCGGCACGGGCTCGGAGGTAGGGCGCGCCGCGGCCATCGTCAACGAGGCCACCCGTACCAAGAAGATCATCTTTCACCCGCGGATGATGCCCGCCGTCGTCATTGCCGACCCTGCCCTCACCACCGGCCTGCCGCCCCACATCACAGCGGCCACGGGCATGGACGCCCTCGCCCATTGCCTGGAAGCCTACTGCGCGCGGGGATGCCATCCCCTGGCGGACGGCATCGCGGTGGAGGGGCTGCGCCTTATCCGCGAATGGCTGCCGACCGCCGTGCGGGATGGGGGCAACCTCACCGCACGGGCGCACATGATGGCCGCGGCGGCGATGGGTGCAACGGCCTTTCAGAAGGGCCTGGGAGCCATACACGCCCTCAGCCACCCCGTCGGCGCGCTCTACGACACGCACCATGGGCTGACCAATGCCGTCTTCACTCCCTATGTGCTGGTATTCAACCGCCCCGCCATCGAAGAGCGGATGACCCGGCTGGCCGCTTATCTCGGCCTGGCCAAACCGGGATTTGCAGCCGTGCTGGACTGGATCGTCGAGCTGCGCCGGCAAATCGGTATTCCGCACACCGCGCGGGAACTGGGAGTGGAAGCGCAGCGCGTAGGGGAATTGGCGGAAATGGCCGCCCAGGACCCGACGGCCGCGGGCAACCCCGTGCCGCTCTCGGTCCAGGCGCTCGCGCAACTTTATCGCAACGCGCTGGATGGACGGGTGTAGATGCGGGGCGTGAGCGTCTGAATATCGCCGACAGAATAAAGGGCTATGCCGAGAGCGGGACTCGAACCCGCACGGGGTCGCCCCCACTGGATTTTGAGTCCAGCGTGTCTGCCAATTTCACCACCTCGGCCCGGTAGCGGAACAGTCATATTTCGGGGACAGGCCGCGCATTTGTCAAGCCGCACGCGCGGTGGCATAGTCAGGCGGGGATTGGCGCAACCACGGATTCGACTGCGCGCTACCTGCGCCGATTCGCCGCCAGAGCGGTCCGCACTGCCCGGAATCCCACTCGCCCGGCCACCCGGGCTCGCGCAGCAGTTCCGAATGCTTCGCGTCAGAAATCCGCATCCCGTTTCCGGGTCAATAAGCTGCGTTAAATCAAAATGTTATGCTCAAGAATGCGGACGCGAGGTTCAATCACATAGCGCCGGCAATTGCCTTGCTGAATACAGCGTGCCGTTTATATGATGAGACGCGCATTGGAGGCGACCACCCTTGGGGCAAGGTCTTTGCTTCTCCTTTTTAAGGACTGGGCGCAATTGGGAGCCAAACTGCGCGGCGGCTGGCCCCTTGGCCTGCTGTTTCGATGGCGATAGGCACGGATAGCCACACCCTCCATGGACACTTCGATTCTACTTCATATTCTGCTGTTGCTCGTCTCCCTGGCCGTTCTCATCATCGGCGCCGATAAGTTCGTAGGTGGAACGGAGCAGATCGGATTGCTGTTGCGCATTCCCCCTTTCATTATGGGGATCACGGTACTGGCGGTCGGCACGTCGTTTCCCGAGCTGATTACGGCTTTTTTCGCCATTCAGGATGGTACCAGCGAGATCGTCATCGGTACGGTGGTGGGATCGAACATCGCCAACATTCTGCTCATTCTGGGGCTGACCGCGATATTCGCCAAAAAATTCACGATAACCTGGGATTTGCTGCACGGTGACCTGCCGATTTTGTTCGGAAGCCTGCTCCTGCTGGCTTTTGTCGTCTACCCGCTCTCCGCGGCCGACATGTCGCAATTTCTCGCAATCTCCGGTCAACTGGAGCAGGGGGACGCCGCCGGCGCGGGGGCGCGCGCCGTCATCACCGTCGGGGAATCCGCCATGCTGCTGGCGGGGTATGTGCTGTACTTGCACTATTACACCGTCCGCCATCGCGAGGAGGTGGCAAAGGGCGCCGTCGAAATTGCGACGGAAGCCCGCTTCAGGGCCAGCCACCTCTTCTGGCTGGTGGTCGGACTGGCCGGAGTGCTGGTGGGCGCGAAATTCACCGTCGACTTCTCGGTCAAGCTGGCGGCGGATCTGCATATCGGCAATGAGGTCGTGGCGGCCAGCCTGATCGCGTTCGGCACGTCCATGCCCGAGCTGGTGGTATCGATAAGCGCCGCGCGACGCAACAACTTCGAGCTGATCCTGGGAAACGTTACCGGCTCGAACATCTTCAACACGTTTGTCGTGCTGGGCCTTCCCGGGCTGCTTGCGCCCCTTTTCGGCGATCGCGTTCCGCTCCAGGTGGGCGAGCAGTCCGTATTATTTCTGCAGCTGCCCTATTACGGTGCGACGCTGCTGCTGTTCCTGGTGGTGGTGCTGGACAAGACGCTGACGCGTACCGAGGGCTGGATCATCTTTCTCGCCTACATCCTGTTCATCGCCAAGCTGTTCTCCCTGATTTAGCCGAATTCGCAATCCCCCACCCCGGATGGCTGACGCGTCCGCGGAAGCGGGGTATTGATCGGATATCTGTAAGCCCCGCTGACATTATCCCCGCTTTGCGGTTATGTGGAGGCGTACGCGAGAGCGCCGCCCGGCCGCTTCCCGCACAATCCCCATCGGTGGCTGGCAGTCGCCTGCCCAGTTCCCGAACCGCTCTCGTCATTGACCGGGTTACGATCATGCTCCTGGAAGGTTCCTGCCATTGCCGCGCCGTGCGATTCTCCCTCACATCGCAAACGCCCTACCCGTACATGCTGTGCTATTGCACGATCTGCCGTAAAACCGACGGCGGCGGCGGGTTCGCCATCAACATCATGGGTCTGGCGGAGACCCTGGTCGTAGAGGGGGAGGCGCACCTGTCGGTCTACCGCGCACGACTGGAGCCCGAAACCCAGCCAGGCGGCGATGCGCTCAGCGAAGCACGGCGGCATTTCTGCGCCCTGTGCGCCAGCGCGCTCTGGCTGTCCGATCCCCGCTGGCCGCAATGGGTCTGGCCGTTCGCCTCGGCGATCGACACCGAGCTGCCCGTGCCCCCCAGCCGCGTGCACATGATGGAAAACTATCGCTGCTCGTGGGTCACCCCCGCGGAAGGAAGCGAGGACGCGCACTTTGGCGAAAATCCCGCGGAGGCGATCATCGATTGGCACAAGCGGCGGGGGCTGTTCGACCCCGCATAAGGCGGCGGGCGCCTCGGTCGTATCGCCTCCCCATGGCCGCCAGGATCAACTCCCCCGCGGCAGAGGCGAAAGCCGGCGCGCCCACACCGGGTACGGGCGGCGATCGACGACATCCGATTGGGGGCGATGTCCATGTTCCTTCACGACATGCTGGATCGGGCCACGCGGCTCTGGGGCAATGCGCCCGCCCTGGCGGACGGCGCGGTGCGCCTGACTTACCGCGAGCTGGACGACCGGGTGCACAGGCTGGCGGCGGCATTGCAGGGCCTGGGGTTGGTCCACGGCGATCACATTGCGGTGCTGTCCCTCAATGGCTTCCGCTACATGGAGGTCTACCTGGCGGCCGCCCTGGGCGGTTTTGTGGTGGCGCCGGTCAACACGCGCCTCCATCCGCTCGAAGTGGAATTCATTCTCAACGACGGCGAGATCAAGGCCCTGCTGCTGGGCTCGGCCTTTGTGCCTGTTTTGGAGCAGATCAAAGGCAACCTGAAGCGGATACGACACTTCGTTTTGATGGCAGAGGAGGCAGCCCCGGACCTCTACGCCTACGAGCAACTACTCGCCGACGCCGACCCTACCCGGCTCGAACAGCGCCCATGGCGCGAGGAGGATCTGGTGCACCTGTGCTATACCGGGGGCACCACCGGCCTGCCCAAAGGGGTGATGCTGAGCCAGCGCAACGTGGTGGCCAACGTCCATCATGCCATCCAGATGGCCGGGTTCAACGAGCGGGACGTATGGCTGCACGCCGCGCCCATGTTTCACCTGGCGGACTCCTGGGCCTGCTTTGCGCTGACCCTGCTGGGCGCCTTTCACGTCTTCATGGAGGCATTCCAGCCGGCGCAGGCGCTGGAGCTCATTCAGCGCCACCGTGTCACGGCCAGCTTGTGGGTGCCCACGATGATCAACAGCGTGCTGGCATTGCCCGAGGCGCGCACCTTCGATCTATCCAGCATGCGGCGGCTGGTCTACGGCGCGTCGCCCATGCCGCCGGAACGGCTCAAGGAGGCCATCGCCCTGTTCGGCGACATATTGCTCCAGGCCTATGGACAGACGGAATCAGCGCCCTTCCTGACCTGCACCACGCTGCGCGGCACCCGCCCCGGCGGCGACGCGCGGGATATCCGCCGGCTCGCCTCCTGCGGCCAGGAAATCGTGGGGGTGGAGGTGCGGGTCGTGGACGATGCGGACCGGCCCGTGAGGCCCGGTGAGGTGGGCGAGATCGTGGCCCGGGGAGCCAACGTGATGCTGGGCTACTGGAAGCGCCCCGAGGAAACCGCGGCGGCTCTGCGGAATGGCTGGCTGCATACGGGCGATCTGGCCACTATCGACGAGGAAAACCATATCTACATCGTCGATCGCGCCAAGGACATGATCATCACCGGCGGCGAGAACGTGTACTCCACCGAGGTGGAGAACGCGCTCTACCGGCATCCGGCGGTGCTCGAGGCCGCGGTGGTCGCGCGGCCCGACGAGAAATGGGGCGAGACACCCTGCGCCTTCGTCGACCTCAAGGACGGCGCCGATGGCGTGACCGCCGAGCAGATCATCGCGTTCTGCCGCGATCATATGGCGCATTTCAAGGTGCCCAGGTCCGTCGTCTTCGGGCCGTTGCCCAAGACCTCGACGGGCAAGATCCAGAAGTTCGCGCTGCGCGACCGCGCCCGCGAGCTTCGCGATTGAGGAACAGCCGATGACCAACCCCTTCTTCCTCGCCGACAAGGTGGCGATCATCACGGGCGCATCGAGCGGCTTGGGCCGCCACTTCGCGGTGGCCCTGGCGCGCGCCGGCGCCAAGGTCGCGCTGGGTGCGCGGCGCGTCGAGCGGTTGCAGGAGGTGGTCGCC
>JACZVE010000223.1 GCA_022572825.1 SAR324 cluster bacterium | reverse complement strand
CCCGGAGCGGTAGTCCGGCACGGCGAGGCCCACGTCGGCCAGCACGGCGCCCACCAGGGTGATGTAAGGGAAATCGTGGCCCTTGCTCAGCACCTGAGTGCCGATGATGACGTCGTAGCGCCGCCCCCGGATCGCCGCCATCATGCGCTCCAGCTCGCCCCGCCGGCGCAGGGTGTCGCTGTCCATGCGCAGCAGGCGCGCCGTTGGAAACAGTGTGGCGATCTCCTGCTCGATCCGCTCGGTGCCCAGCCCCACCACCTGCAATCCCTCGCCATTGCAGGCGGGGCAGCGTTCCGGCAGCACCTGCGCGAACTCGCAACGGTGGCAGAGCAGCCGCTGCTGGGCCTGGTGATAGGTGAGGGTGATGCTGCAGTTGGCGCAGACCAGGGTCTCCTCGCAAAGCGTGCAGCGTACCAGATTGCCGTAGCCACGCCGGTTGAGAAACACGATGGCCTGTTCCCCCCGCAACAGAGTTTCGCGCAAGGCCTCGACGAGGGGTCGGGTGAAAATCGCGCAGCCCGGCTGGCGCGGGGTGGCGCGCAAGTCGAGAATGTCCACCCGAGGCAGGGGACGGTCTTCCACCCGCCGGTGCAGCCGCAGCCGCGTCAGCTTGCCCAGCGCCACGTTGCGCTCGGCCTCCATCGAGGGGGTGGCCGACCCCAGCACGACGACCGCGTTATTTCGCAGTGCGCGCAGCATGGCGCTGTCGCGCCCGTGATAGCGGGGAGCCTCGTCCTGCTTGTAGGAGGTGTCGTGCTCCTCGTCCACGACGACGAGCCCCAGGTTTTTCAGCGGCGCGAAAACGGCGCTGCGGGGACCGATGACGATGGTGGCACGCCCCTCGCGCACGCGGTTCCACTCGTCGAAGCGCTCGCCCTCCCCCATGCCGCTGTGCAGCACGGCGACCTCGGCACCGAATCGGGAGCGAAAGCGGTCCACGATTGCCGCCGTGAGTGCGATCTCCGGCACGAGCAGCAGGCAACTGCGCGCCCGGGCCCTGGCTGCCCGCACCGCGTGCAGATACACCTCCGTCTTGCCGCTGCCCGTCACGCCCTGGAGCAGGAACCCGCGATAGGCCCCTTGCTCCAGGGCGCCCTCGATTGCCGCATAGGCGGTTTGCTGCTCCGGATTGAGGGGCAGAAAGGGTTCCGGCGGGGGCATGGCCACGGCGGACCGCTGCTCGAGGGGACGCTCGACGAGGGCGACGCTGCCCTCGCGGGCAAGCTGCCGCAGCACGGCCCCGGGATCCTTCATCAGCGCTTTGAGCCGCCCGATGGGTACTTCCCCTTCCTGCCGCAGCACCCGCAGAATGATCTCCCTGCGCGTCTCCCGCTTCGCGTTGCGGCGGCCCGGGGGCGGCGCTGTCGTCGTGGTGGGAAGCACCCAGCGCTCCGTTCGCTGCCGCGCCTTGAGGCCGGCGTACTCGTAACGGGCCTCCACCAGCCCGCCCGGCCGGAGCTGGCGCCACAACCATTGCCGGTCGGCCGGGTCTTCCGCGAGCCGGTTCCATTGTGACGCGTCCCACTCGTCGGCCTGCCCCAGAAAGGTGCGCGCCCGCGGGGACAATCCTTCCAGTGCCGACGGCGCCGGTTGCGCGTGCCAGCGGTAGCGCGTGCGAAAGCGCACCCCCATCCCGGAGGGCAGCGCCGCCTCCAGCACTTCCCCCCAGCCGCAAAAGTAGTACTCCGCTATCCAACGGGTGAAATCCAGCAGCTCCGGCGCAAACAGGGTGGCGGCATCCGCGCCGCGCTGTATGGTCTTGAGCCGGGCGGCGGGCAGAGGGGAGGTGGGCTTCAAGCCCACGACGATGCCGGCGCGCAAACGGGTGCCGAACGGCACGATGACCCGGCTGCCCGGCAGCACCTGCTCTGCCTCCTTGGCAGGCAGGCGGTAGTCAAAGGTGCGCCGCAACGGCAGGTTAAGCGCCACTTCGGCGATCATCGCGCCGCCAGCGCAGTCACGAGTTGCCTGTCCATGGCCCTGCAACCTTTTGCGACGTTCATCAGTTTAAAGAGAGATGCCGCGGCGCGGCGGCCAACCTCCCGCAGCCGACCTTGCGCGGCAGAGCGGGACGAAAACGTGATGGCTTCCCCGGCTCCGCGGGAAGGCCCCGTATCGGGCGTCGCGTCGCAAAACCCATAACCCCCGCATCACCTGGAAGCAACGATGTCCGAGAAGAACTCGACTTTCACGACCCATTACAGCTCCGCGGATGCCGGCACGCTTGCCTTCGACCGCAACGAGGCCGTCGAGGGAGAAATCCTCGCCTGTCTGGAAATAGTGAGGCAGATCCGAGCGGACTACAAGGGCAATCCGCAGATCGAGTCGGGTCTTCAGGGAATCGAATCCCGGCTGCAGAACCTGCGGGCTTCCAAGGCGCCCGCCGAAGAGGTGCGCAAAGGGCTGGAAGAGCTGATGCAGGTGCCGCTCGGCGAGGACAAGTCGCTGCGCCTGGAGGCCTTTCGCAAGTCGGCGGCGAAGGGCGCCGTGGCCTCCGAGGAAGCCTACGTCACCCAGGTGCGCAAGATGGTGAAAAATACGCTCAACAACGCCGCTCTGCTTATGCTCAACTACCCGGAAGACCCGGTTCTCACACGGTTCGTGGAGGCGCTTCGCGGTCTGGACCTGAAGGATTACCGCTCGCTGCGCTATCGCATGGCGGAGATCGGCAAAAGTCCGCAGCTCTGGCATTACAACGACAAGAAGAAGGCTTTCCTGATGGAGTGGCTCAAGCCGTACCTGGCCCAACTGGATAAACCCATCGAGCAGATGAGCGAGGAGGAATTCCAGGCCGCGCTGAAGAAAGTGGAACGATTGCGCGAAACCAGGCTGGAGGAGATGACGCACATGATGGTGGATTCGGACCGGGAGCCGTTTCGCGTCTACAACCACAAGATGAACCCCCTCATCAACGGCAGGGACGAGACGTTTTGGGGAGGCGCCGAGGTGCGCGACGAGTTCATCGCACTGATGAGCAAGCTGATCTCCCGCTTCAGCTTCACGCTGGAGGACCGATATCTGATATTCCGCACGAAGGACGGCGGCTTCTGTTACCTGATCGGCTTCGCGGACGAAGCGTTCGACCTGGCGATCACCACCAAGGACGGCAAGCTGGGCCTCTTTCCCCACCTCAAGGTGTTCGTCCGCAACGAGGCCGACGCGTACGCGGAGATCACCATGGAATTCTACAACCGCAATGCCAAGGCCTACTACAGCACGCTGAAAACGGCGGTGGTGCCTTTCCTGAGCGCATCGGCGGTGATGGTGGAGCAAGAGCTGAGCGACACCCTGAAGAGCGCGTTCGATATGTGGGTGTAGGGGAAATATTGTAATCGCCCAGCAAACGTGATTGAAAGGCGTTCCGGCGCGGGACATCGCAATGCGCGGCGCGGCGGGCGCCGCTCCGCGTCCCTATCAACCGAGGCACGCAAGCGCCGCCATGGCCGCGGGGAAAGCCGACCCAGCCGGCGAAACGGCCAAATTTCGCGCCCGGGTGCATTGGCTCGTGGCAATGATCCCGCCGGGACGCGTCGCCACCTATGGCCAGATCGCCGCCCTGGCCGGTCACCCCCGCCGGGCGCGGCACGTGGGCAACGCGCTGGCCCTGCACCACGATGCGGGTCTCCCCTGGCACCGCGTCATCAACGCGCAGGGACGCATCTCGCCGCGGGCAGGCGCGCAGCGCACACCGGGCGAGCGCGTGGAGCACCGGCAGGAACGGCTGCTCCGGGGGGAAGGCGTGGATTTCAGCGATGGCCAGGTGGATCTGGAACGCTACCGCTGGCGCCCGGAGATAGACGGGGCGCTGCTGCGCGGCATGCCCCGGGGCCATTGATCCCCTCGCGGCCTCAAAGATCAGCCCACCCAGGCATGCATACCTTCGCCATCGACAAACAGGACGGCGCCGCGCGCGCGGGCCGCATCGATACAGCCCGTGGGCTGGTCGAGACACCGGTCTTCATGCCGGTGGGAACGCAGGGCACGGTAAAGGCCATGACGCCCGACGAGCTGGAGGCGTTGGGTGCACAAATTGTGCTGGCGAATACCTACCACCTGCACCTGCGGCCCGGAGAAGGCGTCATCGAGCGGCTGGGCGGCCTGCACCGCTTCATGCACTGGCCCCGCCCTATCCTCACGGACAGCGGCGGATTCCAGGTCTTCTCGCTGGCACGGCGCAACCGGGTCAGCGACGAGGGTGTCCACTTCCAGAGTCACCTGGACGGCGCACCGGTGTTTCTCTCGCCGGAAGCGGCCATCGCCATCCAGGAGGCGCTCGGCTCGGACATCATGATGTGTCTGGACCACGTGCTGCCGCTGCCCGCGGATAGGCGCGCCCTCGAGGAGGCCTGCGCCCGCACCACGCGTTGGGCGGCCCGCTGCAAAGCGGCGAATCGCGCGCAAGGGACCCTGTTCGGCATCGTGCAGGGCGGCATGGAGCCGCACCTGCGGCGCGACAGCACGCAGGCCTTGTGCGAAATCGGGTTCGACGGCTACGCGATCGGGGGTCTGAGCGTCGGGGAGTCGCGGCAGGCGATGCACGACACGGTCGCCTTCACGGCGCCGCTGCTGCCGGCCGGACAGCCCCGCTACCTGATGGGCGCCGGCGAGCCGGCCGACCTGTTGCAGGCGATCGGCGCGGGTATGGACCTGTTCGATTGCGTGCTGCCCACCCGCAATGCCCGCAACGGCACGCTGTATACACGCACGGGCAAGATCAACATCAAGCAGGCCCGCTTCCGGGAAGACCCGGAACCGCTGGACCCCGCATGCACCTGCCCGACCTGCCGCAACTATTCGCGCGCCTACCTGTCCCATCTCTTCCGGGCCGGCGAGATCCTGTCCATGCGCCTCAACACGTACCACAACCTGCACTTCTTCCTGACGCTGATGCGCGAGGCGCGCCAGGCGATCCTGGCCGGCCGGTTCGAGGCGTTCGCCCGGGATTTTCTGGCCCGTCTCCTCCAGGAACTTGATCCCCGTCATCCACTCGTCCTCGGTCAGTTCGACCTCGCGCACGAAGCCGTGCAGGTGGCTGATCGCTTCCATCTTGTCAAGAATGCGGGTGACGCTTTCAAGGACCTGTTGTCCTCACGCAAGTGGAAGATACCAGAAGATGAGGCGAGTGACTTCGGATCTGAATCACCGAACAGCGACTCCAGCCTCAATCATCGGCTGGCAAGCCCTAAGAAGGTCGCCCTATGGGACGTGGTACAGGACGAGAAGAACAAAGGTAAGGGAATCAGAGCTATCGCAAGGGATCTAGGCGTCCACAGACAGACTGTGCACAAGTATATGAACATTGAGCATCCGCCATTCTACAGGCAGCGACAGCCACGGCGAACCAAGCTTACTCCACACATCTCACACTTAAAGAAGCGATGGGACGAAGGATGTCACAATGCGCGAGACCTCTATCGTGAACTTGTTGCGCGTGGATACGACGGCGGTTACACAATCGTGAAGGATCTTGTTCGTTCTTGGCGATCCGAACTCGCTAAGGGGTCTACGATCCATTGGAAACCATATACCATTCGACCATGGCTTGCCATTCGACCCTACAGCAGGCTCAGCGGTTCCGAGAAGCAAGAACTGGATTACTTTCTCTCAGCCAATCCCGACCTTGCTGAAGGACACAGGCTCAAAGAGAGTTTCGGCAAGCTTATTGCCCAGGGAGATGTGGAGGGTCTCGATAAATGGCTGCAAGAAGCCTCCGCCTCAGGCCTGAGGTCGGTCCAGTCGCTAGCGAGGGGCATCCACA
>JACZVE010000222.1 GCA_022572825.1 SAR324 cluster bacterium | reverse complement strand
CAGAGGGGGAGCTACCGAAGGCAGTTCCCCGGGATACACCAGCCTGTTGGCCCCTCTCCTGTCGTAAAGACACCGCGGAGAGGGGCAGCCGGACCCCAAAAAGCGGTTGCGGGACCGGCTGTTTCCGCGAGGATTTCCGTCCGCTTTTAATGGTCGGGCGGGGTGAGGTTTTAGCGAGAGCAGCAAAACCAGTCTCATCGCTTCATAGTCTGCATGAACTGCAAAGTCGCCACACCAGCGTGCTCTGCTCATTCGGTAAATGCCGGAACCGTCGATCCCAGGGATTCTTTGGACTGCGCGCCGTCGGCGGGCTGCGCGAGAGACCGGGTTGCGAGGAGGTGGCCGCACCGTGGTGGGGAAGGAACCGGGCTTGCATGTCGCTACTCAGTGGGGGTGCTCGGAACCTAATCCTCAGCCGGAGCGCGGCATGAATATCAGTGAGCGAGAGGCCAAGCGGCTTCATTACGACGTGATGGGGATCGCCCTGGCGATCCGCGGACACCTGGGAGAATGCACACTCTACCGGGAGCTGGACGCGGCGATTACCGAACAGAACTGGCGCAAACTGGCGGTTATCCAGCAGGCCTTCGAGATACTGGCACCGGAGCGCCGTGAGATCATCCTTGGCGATTCCGGCCACATGGGGGAGATCCATAGCGCCGTGGCGATGTTCGAGGGCAATCTGCGCAGCATGGTGCCGCACACCCGCAGCAACATTGCCTGAGCGTTGATCGCACCCGCCTATTACTCCCCACCCGTCGAAGTAAGCGGCAGGGAAGGGTCCGTGCCGTCTGCGGAATCTATGGAACGGATTTTTCAGTGCTCAGCTGGAAAATGAGGCAGACGGACAGGGCCCATAATTCACCTATGATCTCAGCGTGATCGAAATACAGGCAGCGGCACGAAAGAAATAGTGTCGTCTGTTGTATTTTTCAGGGGAGAGGCAGAAAATAAAAATGCCCCTACTGTTGGCATCAGCAGGGGCACGACTCACGGTGTGAGTCTGAATTAAACTTGACAGCTTTATTTCATATAAGATTCTCCTCCGTGAGTCAAACCTATATTCGGAATATGTAAGCATTCCTCGCAAAATTATCGCATTTGCGAGGGGATGGGTGCTTATGTGCCGGCTCATGGGAGGTGAATCATGAAGTCCAGCCTGCAAATTCCCCACGTTCACCCTGGGGTAGCCGAATTCGGCGCGCTCCTCTTCGCGACCGTCACCACGATCTTCTTAGTATCGGTGCTATTTCTCGCCTTCACAGGCACCCTGGGTGGATTCAACGGCGTCCTCTGGGACGCCAATCTGGCCCCTTAGCAAATCCGTGATGTAATGCGCCCCGCGGTTCGGTGGGCGCTGCCCCGTGAACCGCTCGCCAGCCGCGCGTTTCTGCCTTGCGCGTCGCGCACTTCTCCTTTGCAAGTGGCACCGTTCGCCCCTGGCAGCCAGTTCCGGAGCCCCGTCGAACGGGGCGCTTGGCCTCTGCCCCCCGTTTTCGGAGTGATTGCAAAGAGTTGTGTCTCCGCACCCGGGTTTGACGTTCCGTGCCCGGCGTAAAAAGGGGGCGACTCGCGCGTTTCTTGCCCCGCACTCGTTTTATTCCGAATCCAACACCGCCGTTCCGATTGCCCGAAGCGAGTGCATCACGCGCACCTTACCCGTCGGCGGACAGGTCGCGCGTCCTGCGTACGACGCGCCATGCGCTTTTCCGTATTTCGAATTCAGCGGTTGCCATCCAAAGTATATCACTATATACTCCTATATTGATTTGATTGGAGCAACGATGCTGGAACTGGCCAATTCCCTGAAGCTGCTGGGGGATGACACTCGGCTGCGCATCCTGCGGCTGATCGCGCGGGAGCCCCTCAACGTCAGCGAGATTACCTCTATTCTCGGACTGGCGCAGTCGGGCATATCGCGGCACCTGAGCTTGCTGCGCAAGGCGGGGCTGGTGGAAGAGCGCCGCGAGGGCGTCTGGACGTACTACCAGATTCCCGCCGGTCTGCATCTCGACGCGGCGGCCGCGGGAGCCGACGGCTCCGATGCGGGCAGCGACGGCGTGCTGGGCACCGTGTGGGACTTCGTCCGCTCGCAACTGGCCTCGGCGGAGGACCCATTCAGCGATCTGCCGCGCCTAACCGAGGTGTTGCGCCAGCGGGAGAACTTCGGCGGGGGCCTGAGCGAAAAGCTGCTGGAGCCGGGCCAGTCCTGGTTTGCCTGGTCACGGGCGCTGCACTTCCTGCTGCCCGCTTTGGACGCCATCGATATGGGCTGCGGGGACGGCACGATCTCGGTGGAGATCAGCCGCTTCGCGCGCCGCGTGGTGGGCATCGATTCCAATCCGCGCGCCATCGCGGCGGCTCGCAAGCGGGCCGAACGGGAGCGCCGGCACAATGTGGAATTCAAGGTGGGCCGCATCGAGGCGCTGGAGGAGCCGGACGGGAGTTACGACCTGGCCGTGTTTTCCCAATCCTTGCATCACATGGCCCAGCCGGCGTTCGGCGTGACCGTGGCCCAGCGGCTGCTTCGTCCGGGTGGGCGCCTGGTGGTGGTGGACCTGGCGCCACATCAGCAGGAATGGGTACTGGCCAGATTGGGCCACCGCCACCTGGGCTTCACGCCGGAACAGCTCGCCGAGATGCTCACGGCCGCCGGGCTGGAGCAGGTGGAGCAGGAGCAGGTGCATCAGCGCCGTGGCGAGGTCTTCCGTGTGATTCTGGCCACGGCGGTCAAGCCGGATGCGCGCCTGGAACCGGCGCACGGGCGTGGCGGGAGTCCCGCCGTGGCGGCCAAATGAGCACACGATAACGGAATTTCGCCGGAGGTGAGGGAATCAGCCTTTCGCAATTCATCAGCAGCCTTCAAATAAACGTTTTGCAAAAAGGAAATCGGTGGACAGCTCGCGACGACATGCACGCAGCGAGGGCCTGAAAACAGCGCTCGCTCAGCGCATTCTGGTGCTGGACGGTGCCACGGGCACTTACCTGCAGGATCGGCGCTTGAGCGCCGAGGACTTCGGCGGCCCGGACTACGAGGGCTGCAACGAGTATTTGGTGCTGACCCGCCCGGATGTGGTCACCTCCATGCACGAGGCCTATCTGGCCGCGGGTGCCGACGTTATCGAGACGGACACCTTCGGCGGCACGCCCCTGGTATTGGCCGAGTACGGCCTGGCCGACAAAGCCATCGAGATCAACCGGTGCGCGGCGGAACTGGCCCGCGCCGCGGCCGAGCGCTTCGCCACGCCGAAGCGCCCGCGCTACGTGGCGGGCTCCATGGGTCCCACCACCAAGGCCATCTCGGTGACCGGCGGCACCACCTTCGGCGAACTGGAATCCAACTTCCACGATCAGGCGGCCGGGCTGGTGGCCGGTGGCGCGGACTATCTGCTCGTGGAGACCTGTCAGGACACCCGCAACGTGAAGGCCGCGCTGTTGGGCATCGACCGGTTGTTCGACGAGATCGGCTACGATATCCCCGTGGCGGTCTCCTGCACGATAGAGCCCATGGGCACCATGCTGGCCGGGCAGGGAGTGGAGGCGTTCTACACCAGCATCATGCACAAGGACTTGCTTTACTTGGGGCTCAACTGCGCCACGGGCCCGGCCTTCATGACGGATCACGTGCGCTCGCTGGCCGCCGTGGCCAAGTTTCCCGTGGCCGTGATGCCCAACGCCGGCCTGCCGGACGAGGATGGCCACTACCTGGAAACGCCCGACATGATGCGCGCGGTGCTGGGCCGCTTCATCGAACAGGGATGGGTGAACCTGATCGGCGGCTGCTGCGGCACCACGTCGCGCCACACCGAGGCCTTCGCGGCCCTGGCGGCGGGCAAAACGCCGCGCATCCCCCCCGACTCCCGGCGTAGCGTCATCTCCGGCATTGACTTTCTGGAGATCAGCGAGGATGTGCGCCCCGTCATCGTGGGGGAACGCACCAACTCGGTGGGCAGCCGCAAGTTCAAGCGGCTGCTGGTGGCCGAGCAGTTCGACGAGGCCAGCGACATCGCGCGGCGGCAGGTCAACAGCGGCGCGCAGGTGATCGACATCAACCTGGCCAACCCCGATCGCGACGAGATGGCCGACATGCGGCGCTTCCTGGAGCAGGTGATCGCCAAGATCAAGGTGCCGCTGATGATCGACTCCACGGATGCCGCCGTGATCGAGGCCGCGCTGCCTTACTGCCAGGGCAAGAGCATCATCAACTCCATCAACCTGGAGGACGGCGAGGAGCGTTTCGCCGCCGTGGTGCCGCTGGCCACGCGGTATGGCGCCGCCTTGATCGTGGGCACCATCGACGAGGATCCCAAACAGGGCATGGGTGTCACCCGCGCGCGCAAGCTGGAGATCGCCCGCCGCTCCTACCAGTTGCTCACGGAGAAGTACGGGGTCGATCCGGCGGACATCATCTTCGACCCGCTGGTGTTCCCCTGCGCCACCGGCGACGAGAACTACCTCGGTTCGGCCGCGGAGACCATCGCCGGTGTGCGGCTGATCAAGCAAGCCCTCCCGTCGTGCAAGACCGTGCTGGGCATCAGCAACGTCTCCTTCGGCCTGCCCGAAGCGGGCCGCGAGGTGCTCAACGCGGTGTTCCTCTACCACTGCGTGCAGGCGGGCCTGGACCTGGCCATCGTCAACTCGGAAAAACTGCAGCGCTACGCCTCCATACCCGAGGCGGAAAAGCGGCTGGCGGACAACCTGCTGTTCAACCGCGGGGACGATCCCGTGACGGCCTTCGCCAACCACTACCGAGGGAAAACGCCCGCCTCGGCGACCGTCGCCAAGGAGAAGCTGCCGCTGGAGCAGCGGCTGGCCCGCTACATCGTGGAAGGCTCCAAGGACGGGCTGATCGCGGATGTGGAAGCGGCGCGCAGGACGCAAAAACCGCTGGAGATCGTCAACGGCCCGCTGATGGCCGGGATGGACGAGGTGGGCCGCCTGTTCAACGACAACAAGCTCATCGTCGCCGAGGTGCTGCAGAGCGCGGAGGCCATGAAGACCGCCGTGGCGCACCTGGAACAGTTCATGGAGAAGCACGACGAGGTGAACCGCGGCTCGATCATTCTGGCCACCGTGAAGGGCGACGTCCACGACATCGGCAAGAACCTGGTGGACATCATCTTCAGCAACAACGGCTACAAGGTGATCAACCTGGGCATCAAGTGTCCGCCGGCGACCCTGATCGAGGCCTACCACGAGCACAAGCCGGATCTGATAGGGCTGTCCGGGCTGCTGGTCAAGTCCGCCCAGCAAATGGTCGTCACGGCGGAGGATCTGCGGGCGGGCGGCATCTCCGCGCCGATCCTGGTCGGCGGCGCCGCCCTCAGCCGCAACTTCACGCACAGGCGCATTGCGCCAGCCTACGGCAGCCTGGTCGCCTACGCCAACGACGCGATGAATGGACTGGATCTGGCCAATGCCATCACCGACCCCGCCAAGCGCCCCAAGCTGGAGGCCCGCCTGGCCAGGGAGGCCGCCGAAAGCGGCGCCGCGCCGGCCAAGGTCCAGGTGCGCCTGGAGCGCCCGGCGACCCGCTCGGCGCGGGTGCGGTTGGATCTGCCGATTCCGCCGGTGCCGGACCTGGATCGGCACGTGCTGCCCGAGCTGAACCTGGACGAGATCTGGAGCTACATCAACCCGCAGATGCTCTACGGCAAGCACCTGGGCCTGCGCGGCAATGCCCGCACCCTGATCGAGAAGAAAGACCCCAAGGCGCTGGAACTGCGCGACGCGGTGGAGCAGGTCAAGCGCGACTGCCGTGCGGG
>JACZVE010000221.1 GCA_022572825.1 SAR324 cluster bacterium | reverse complement strand
TGTTAGCAGGGAAAGTCGGTTTGACACGGTGTACAGACCCTGCATTCGCCAAGCTGCGAAGAACCTTGAGAGGATGGTTCCCCCAGCGATGAGCAGCACTGCCTCCATCGGTCCGGTCACCCTCAATTCCATAGACGTGCATTCGACGTTCTCGTTGCGCAACCTGCGCATTACGGCGCGCCGCAACGGCTATCGCGATCGCGCCGCGGCTGCCTTCCAGCATTGGCCGACCGTGAGCGATGGGGCTGCGCGCCCGCACCGCGCGGAAAATCCCGGAGGGTATGAATTCCCCCATTCGGGGCAGGAGGGCGGCTCCCTGTTCCCACCCTCGCACCGCCCGCCCGCCTGAAGCCACGGACGACAGCGCCACCCCATGGCGAACACTCCCGAAGCGCTGAGCGTGGAGAAGGCCCCCCTGCGAAAGGCTATGCGCAAGGCGCGGGCAGGCATGAGCGTGGATGCGCGCACCGCCGCTTCGGCCGCCATCCGCGAGCGACTCACCGCCCTGCCCGTCTTTCAGCGGGCGGGGGGAGTACACTGCTTCCTCAGCCTTCCCGAGGAGGTGGACACGGCTCCCATCATCGCCGCCTCCGCGGAGGCCGGGAAGCGCACATTCGTCCCCTATGTGGATAGCGCCGCGGGCCGACTGGGGCACACCCCCTGGTGTCCGGGACAGCCCCTGGAAACAGGAGCGTTCGGCCTGCAGGAGCCGCCGCCGGGCGCGCGTACCCCGGTTGCATGGCAATGGATCGAACTGGTCCTGGTGCCCGGTCTGGCCTTCGACCGCGATGGTGGGCGGCTGGGATTCGGCAAGGGCTATTACGACGCCTTTCTGGCCATGCTGGCCGCGGGCCCTCGCCCCCCCGCGACCGTCGGCCTGGCGTTCTCACAGCAGATCGTGCCCGCCGTGCCCATGACCGCGCGGGACGTGCGGGTGCAACTCATCGTCACCGAGCGGGAAACGATTGTCCCGGCACCGGCGCGATGACGTTGGGTGGCCTCGCGTAAACATCCTGTAACCGCACCGGACTTCCCGGAACCGGGAACGCGGCGACCCGGCCTCTTTCCGACCTCAAAGCGCACCGTCCGTGCGATTTTCCCCATCCAGTGCCATTGGAACGGGCCTCCCTGCGGTATGGGACTTCACATTTCCATTTGAGTTTTAATTTACAATCAGTTACGGACCTGCAGGTGGCGTGTGCGACGGAAGTTATGATCAAACGTTATACAAGCACGGGCAACATCGCCGACCCACTCGGACAATGACCGAAAGACCCTGCTCTCGGGTGCCTTATCCGGCGCCAGGGTGCAAACACGTTTGGGCGAGGGCGTAGCGCTCCTCGTTTCACGCGGCAGCCACAGGAACCCGGTCATGGCTATCGAAGAATCGCGCGAGCAAGATTCGGTCAGCGACGACTCACCGAAAGGCGGCACCGAGCCCGGCCATGCCCAGCAGGATGCGGGGGAGGCCGGCTCGGCCGCGGCGCACGCCCCCGATTTATCGGCGGACACCGATCCCATTGCCGTTGAGGCGGACCAGTCCGCCCCCGGCCTCATGAGCCGGCTCAATCCCCTCAATATTTTTCGCAGGAATTCGCCGGAAGCCCTCGTCAGCGAGGGCAAGGAACTGCTGGATAATAAATCCTATGCCCAGGCTACGGTCGCATTTCAGAAGGCGCTGCAACTGGATCCCAACCACGTCGGAGCCTATCGCGGGCTGGGGAAAGTGTTTTTCAAGAAAGGCGGGCGTTCCAATATGGAAAATGCGCTCAAGCACTATCTGGAAGCCATCAAGCGCCACCCGATGGACCACGACCTATATGCGATCTCCGCCAAAATCTACGACGCCTTGGGCAAGCGCAAGGAAGCCACGCTCGAAAGGAAGAAGTTCGTGATCGTCCGTGCCTTGGACGCGGACCCGAAAAATCCGATCGCCAATAACAACATGGGCATTCTCTTTCTGCAGCAGGGTCGAACGGACTCCGCTTTGTCCTACTTCAACAAGGCCATCGACTCCGACAAAAACTACGACGTCGCACACCGCAATCTGGCTGCCGCCTATTTTCAGATGGCCAAGAAGGAGCAGGATCAGGACAAAAAGAGCAGCCTCAATGGCCGGGCCAAGGCGGAAATCCTGAAGGCGGTGAAAATCACCCCCTCCGTTCCATCGTTGCTGGCCCACGCCAGGATTCTATTGGCGGAAGGAAATTTGGAGGAGGTGATCACCATCAGCGACCGCATCGACGAGATGGATCCCGCCAACAAGGACGTATATCACCTCAAGAAGCTTGCTTACGAAGGACTGGGAAAATTCGAAGAGGCGAGAAACGCCCAGGAAAGCTATGTATTGTTCGCGAAGGAGGCGGCAGAACCCTCCGAGGAGTGACGTTCGCCCACAATGCGCCCGGGTCGATTTCAACACACGAGCGGCCCTTTTTGCGGGTCCTCTTCGGTCTCCTTTGCCAGTTTTTCCCTCAATGCTTCCAGGATCGGCCGCTTGCCCGGCGGCGTGCTTGCCAGCGAGGTAAGCGCGTTCCTGATCCTTTGCAGCTTCTGCAGGTCACTCCGGCACGCAATGCACGACGGGAGATGCGCTTCGAGCTTTAGCAGCGCTTCGCCCTCCAATTCCCCGTCGAAATAGGCGGAAAGATCGACGGAGTATTCCTTACATTGTTTGCTCATCCCCTTTACCTCAAGCGACGGGTAGTCGGATACGTTGCCGGACCCGTTATGTTCGACAAGTGTGCGGTAACCCATACGTCCCCTTCTCCTCCACGCGTCTGATAAGGCTTACATCATCCAGCTTCGCTGGCGGTTGCTGTTGATATGTTCCTGGCGGCATTCCTCCCGCTCAGGGTTGCGCCCAAGCGCGGCCGGGCCGGCCGACGATCAGCGCTGGATCTCGCTCGGCTCGATTGCGTTCACGGAATCGCCTCACTCATTTTCACTTCGCGCTATCACGATGGATATTCATATAGTCTGCCAGCAATTCCTTGAGCCGCTCCCTGGCGCGGAAAAGGCGCGATTTGACGGTTCCTCGGGAACAAGCCAGCACCTCGGCGATTTCCTCGTAGGTGAACCCTTCGACTTCTTTGAGAATGATGATCACGCGCAGCTTCTCTGATAGTTGGGCAATCGCGGCGTTGAGCGTATCACCGAGTTCCTGATTGACCAGCGCGGTTTCCGGTATGAACGTAAGATCGGGAATGTCCTGATCCTTGCACACCTCCCCCTGATCTTCGCCCGGGCTGCTGGACAGGGAAACTTCCTGAATGTGACGACGCTTTTTGCGCAGATAATCGATACAGCAGTTGACGGTAATTCGGTAGAGCCACGTGTAAAAGGAATACGTGTGCTCGTAGTTCTTGATCTTGCGAAATACCTTGAGGAACACCTCCTGCGCCAAATCGTAGCTTTCCACTTCATCGCTCACCATGCGCAGGCAATGGTTATAGACCCGCCGCTCGTATTTGAGCACCAGATCGTCGAAGGCGGTACTATCTCCCGCTTTGAACGAGGCGATCAGCTCGTCATCCTTGCGGAGAGGCGGCGCCTGTTGAGGCAAAATGGGGGAACCGCCCACGACGGCGGTTTGCTTTTTCTGCATTGCTGGCGGCCTCATGCGACAATCGTCCTATCGATGGAGCCGATTGTCGAAAATTCTTGTCGTCAAATTCTATAAACGAATTCGGTGGCGCAATTGTTCCTTGCGCGAGCGACCCCTGCGGCCCCCATGCCGCTGCGCGTGCTTCCCACATCGTACGGCCTGGGCGGACTACAGGCGGTTAACGCCGTTGAGGGCCGCGACCCGATAGCATTCCGAGTAGGTGGGGTAATTGAAGACGTTCCCGATGAAGTAATCGATGGTGCCCTCGTACCCCATCACCGTCTGGCCGATGTGCACCAGGTCCGTCGCGCCCTCCCCGAGAATGTGCACCCCCAGCAATCGCAACGTTTCGCGGTGGAACAACAGCTTGAGTCGGCCGGTGGTGTTGCCCACGATTTGTCCGCGGGCGATCTCGCGATAGGTGGCGGCCCCCACCTCGTAAGGTACCTTGTCCCGGGTCAGTTGCTCCTCCGTGGCGCCGACGGTGGAGATTTCCGGGATGGTATAGATGCCGGTCGGCAGCAGATTCGCCTTTGGCTCCTCCATCAGGCCGTCGAAGGCGTGCAGCGCGGCCAATCGCCCCTGCTCCATGGAGGTCGCGGCAAGACTGGGGAAGCCAATGACGTCGCCCACGGCGTAGATGTTGGGCTGGCTGGTCTGAAAGAATGCGTTGACCTGGCAATGCTTGCGCTCGTTGACCTTAATGTCGAGATCTTCCAGTCCCAGTCCGTCCGTATTCCCCGCGCGGCCGTTGGCATAGAGCAGGTAATCGCTTTTCATCACCTTGCCCGATTCCAGCTGCGCGTAAACGTGGTTCTCGTCGCATTCGACGGCTTTCAACAGCTCCCCGAGCCGGATGCGGATGCCACTTTCCCGCATCAGGTATGCCAGGGCGTTGGAAATTTCCAGATCCAGAAAGTCGAGCAGCACCTGGCGCGGGTTCACGAGGTTCACCTTGACGCCCAGATTGGAAAAGATGGTGGCGTACTCACAGCCGATCACGCCTGCGCCAATGATGGTCAGCGTCTTGGGCAGGTTGGCGATGTGCAGGATGGAATCGCTATCGCGCACCCGCTCCTGGTTGAAATTCACGAATTCCGGCTGATAGGGGCTGCTGCCCGTTGCAATGACGGCATATTGGCTCTCGTACGCTTCGGTGGCGCCGTGTTCGAGCCGGACTTCGATGTGGTTCGCATCGACGAAGCGGGCGAAACCCCGGAAGTGATCGACGTCGTTGCGGTCGAAGGTGTTCTCTATCCGCTCCTCCAGAGACGACACGGCCGCATTTTTGCGGTGCATGAGGCGGTTGACGGTGATGTCCTTGTTCAGCTTGACCGAGATCCCATATACGGCCCGCTTGCGCATCAGTTCGATGAATCGCACCGACTCGCGCAAGGTTTTGCTGGGAATCGTGCCGGTATGGAGACAGTTGCCGCCCAGCCCTTCGCGCTGCTCCACCACCAGCACGCGCTTGCCCAACTTTGCCGCTTGAATGGCGGCCTTCTCTCCGCCGGGACCCGATCCGATGACGACAAGATCGTAGCGTGTCACGTGAGCACCTCGCCGCAATCAAGGCCAGGCCTTCGCGCGCTCGATTCGTTGCCGCACCGCCGATCTGACAGGCAGCGGAGGATCGGACAGGCCCGTCGAATTCCGGCTCCGACGGATCGATGGATCGCGGCCCTCATGATGCGAGAACCTCATTCAGCGCGGCGATGGCCTTCTCGATGCCCTGACGATCCACGTTCAGGTGGGTCACAGCACGCAGGCCATAGGCGCCTGGCCCCCCGACCAGGATACCCCGCTTGGCAAGCTCGGCCACCAGGTGCTCGGCGGTCAGGCGGGGATGGCGACAGGTAAAAAAGACAATGTTGGTTTGCGGCATGCCGTAGACGAGTTGGAGGTGCTGGTTGGCCTCGATGCCCTCCGCCAGCACGCGCGCATGCTCGTGGTCTTCGGCCAGCCGGCCGACGTGATGCTCGAGCGCGTAACGAGCCGCGGCGGCGATGAACCCTGCCTGCCGCATGCCACCGCCGTACATCTTGCGAAAGCGCCGGCAGCGCCCGATGAAGTCCTTCCGCCCCGCAACGATGGAACCCACCGGGGCGCCCAGTCCTTTGGAAAAGCACAAGGTTGTCGTCTCGAACGCACCCGTGATGCGGTCCGGCTTGACAT
>JACZVE010000220.1 GCA_022572825.1 SAR324 cluster bacterium | reverse complement strand
TACTGTCCTGGGTGATTCGACGTCGTTAAATCAAATTGCGGCGCACCGAACGTCTGACGCGGAGTACATTCCCCAATTATTAGCGCTTCAGGGATTGATGCACCCATGCCGGATTGGATCAGGATCAAGGGGGCACGTCAGAACAATCTGAAAAATATCGACGTGTCCATCCCCAGGAACCGGCTGGTCGTGATCACCGGCCCTTCAGGGGCCGGCAAGTCTTCCCTCGCTTTCGATACGCTCTATGCGGAGGGCCAGCGCCGCTATGTGGAGTCCCTTTCGCCCTCCGCCCGCCAGTTTCTCAATCAGTTGGAAAAGCCCGACCTGGACTCAATAGAAGGATTGAGCCCCGCCATCGCCGTGGAGCAACGCGTGAGCCAGCCCAACCCCCGCTCGACGGTGGGCACCGGCAGCGATATCTACGATTATCTGCGCCTTCTTTTCGCCCGCATCGGACAGCCCCAGTGCTATCGCTGCGGAACACCCATCAGCGGTCACACCGTGCAGGAAATCGTCGACGTGGCCCTGGCACACCCCGAGGGGCAGCGGCTGGTAGTCTGTGCCCCCGTGGACTACTCCCCGGAGCTGGACTTTCCGGCGCTGCTGGAAAAATTCCGGCGCGATGGGTTCGTCCGGGTGCGGGTCGACGGAGCGGTGCGCCTGCTTGAAGAGGCGCCCGCGGCGCCGCGGCCGGAGGGCAGAGTAGAACTCGTCGTGGACCGCATCGCGCTTGCCGGCCCGGACAAGCAGCGCCTCACCGAAGCGGTGGAGTTGGCGCTCAACCACGGCGATGGACGGGTTCACCTGATCTTCACGGTGCCCGGCGGGGAAACGGAGCAGGCCTATAGCAGCACGCCCCGATGCGCCAACTGTGGCATCACCTACCCGGCCCCGCATCCCAACCAGTTCTCCTTCAACAGTCCGCACGGCGCCTGCCGGGACTGCCACGGGCTGGGAACGCAAATGTCCGTCAGTCAGGAGCTGGTGGTGCCCGACCCCTCGAAAACCTTGGCGGAAGGGGCCATCGCACCTTGGGAAAAGAAGACTTCGGCGGCCTTTCACCGCATGATCGAGCAGGTGGCCGGGCATTACGGTTTTAGCATCTTCACACCGTTTGCCGAGCTGGAGCCGGCGCACCGGCAGGTGCTGCTGTTCGGATCGGGCGATGTGGAACTGGAATTCACCTTCGAGGACGAGGAATCCAGCTATCGCTACAGACATCCCTTCGAGGGCGTGATCGGGAATCTGGACCGGCGGTTCCGGGAAACCGATTCCGCCGCGGTGCGGGAGGAGGTGCGCCGCTACATGGACGCGCGGATTTGTCCCAGCTGCGAGGGTCAACGGCTGCGCCTGGAGAGCCGTCATTACCGGCTGGGCGACCACGGCATCGCCGATATCACCGCGCAGCCTTTGCCCCAGCCGGCGGATTGGGTGCGCTCCCTCACCCTATCGCCCATGGAGCAGGCCATCGCAGGCAAGCTGGTCGAGGAAATTTCCGCCCGTATCGGCTTCCTGTGCGAGGTGGGGTTGGATTATCTCTCGCTGGATCGCCCGATGGACACGGTGTCCAGCGGGGAAGCGCAGCGCATCCGCCTGGCCACCCAGATCGGCTCGGCGCTCAGCGGTGTGATCTATATTCTCGATGAGCCTACCATCGGGCTCCACCCGCGCGACGGCGCCCGTCTGCTGCGCATGCTGGCCGGGTTGCGCGATGCGGGCAACACGGTGGTGGTGGTCGAGCACGACCGGGAAACCATGCTCGCCGCCGATTACCTTATCGAAATAGGGCCGCGGGCGGGGGAAGCGGGCGGCCAGCTTGTCGCCGAAGGATCCCCCGATACGCTGCGCGGCAATCCCGCCTCCATTACGGGTCAATACCTGAGCGGCAGCCGCACGATACCACTGCCCCTGCGCCGACGCCGCGCGAGCTGGCAGCAACTGCAGGTGCACGTGGCCCATGCCAACAACCTGAAAGACCTGTCCGTGACGATTCCGCTCGGCCAGTTTGTCTGTCTCACGGGACCCTCCGGTTCCGGAAAAAGCACGCTCCTCTTGGACACGCTCTATCCCTCCACGCTGGCCGCCCTGCGGGGAGAATCGCTACGGGGTCTGCCCCTGGAGGGACTGTCGGGCTTTGAGAATCTCGACCGCGTGGTACACGTGGACAGCAGCCCCATCGGCAAGTCGTCGCGATCGAATCCGGGTACCTATCTGGGTGTGTTCGCGCTGATACGCGAACAGTTCGCTTCGCTGCGGGAGTCGAGGGCCCGTGGCTACACGGCGCGGCGCTTCAGTTTCAACGTGGAGGGCGGCCGATGCCAGACCTGCCAAGGCGAGGGCGCAAAGCGCATCGAGATGCACTTCCTCCCCGACGTGTTCGTCAGCTGCGACGTCTGCGGCGGGTCCCGGTACAACCGGGAAACCCTCGAAATTCGCTACCGGGGCAAGACCATTGCCGACATCCTCGACCTTACGGCGAGCGAGATCGAGCAGTTCTTCCGCGCCATCATCCCGGTGCGCACGCGACTCGCCCCGCTGCTGGATGTCGGATTGGGCTACCTGCGCCTTGGGCAGCCCGCCAATACACTCAGCGGCGGCGAGGCGCAGCGCCTCAAGATCGCGCGGGAGCTGGGCCGCCGGGAAACGGGCCGCACCCTGTACCTTTTGGATGAGCCGACGACGGGGCTGCATTTCGAGGACATCGAGCGGCTGCTGGCCGTGATCGATCAGCTTGTCCGTGGCGGCAACTCTGTGGTGGTGATCGAGCACAACCTGGATTTCATCAAATGCGCCGATCATGTGATCGACCTGGGACCCGAGGGCGGCGCGCAAGGGGGCGAGGTCGTGGCCCAGGGCACGCCGGAAGACCTGCTGGAGGCGCTGGCGACATCCCACACCGCCAGGTATCTGGCTCCGTACCTGGCGGACAATGCCAAGGCCGGTGAATCCAAATTCGGGCAGGAAGGAAAGGTCTTTGCATGGACAGGTGACAACAATTAATTTGCCACCGCTGTGGATTATGTTGTTCAAGAGGGTAATTCTTCTGGTTGCGCTGCTCGGCCTGATCGCCCATGCGACAGTCCGGGCACAGGAACGCGGTCCCCTGTTTATGCGCGTCGAGTTTGAATTCACGGTCTTCGGCCTGCTCGGCGGGGCGGCCGTGGGCGCCCTGATCTGGCTGACGGACCCGGCCGATCCGAGCAATAACCTCTCGGACACCGTGGCGGCCGGGTCTGCCTTTGGGGCCATCATCGGGGCCGGCATCGGCATTTTCATCCTCCAGCGGACGGCTATCGCTCCCAATGGGTTCGCCCAGATCCGCGACCCCCTGCATCCCAGCAATCGCATTTCCAGCGATCCCGTTGGCGACCGGAGCGGGAAGAAGAAATTGCTGGTATCGGCCATCGCGCCGGGGCGAGCGGGTAGGGGCCTCACCTTACCCTTGCTCAACCTTCGCTTCTGAGGCACGGACCAGTTCCGGTGGAGCCATGAAATTGCCGGCGACACTTTCCAAGCTTGTGCTGATCTTGCTGCTGCTGCACTGCACGCTGGCAGCACCGCTGATCGCGCAGGATGGCGACAAACCGGTCATGGAGAACGCGTTTTTCAACGTGGTCTGGGGTTCCGTCACCGGGGCCACCCTGGGCTTGGCCATCGCGGTGATCTCATCGGACGATAAGTCATCGCCGGATAACGTGCGTGATGCCACGTTTACCGGTGCCACGCTGGGCGGGTTGATTGGGCTGGGTGTGGGCCTGTTTTTGGTGTACCAGGGGATCACCTTCGACCGGGGGGCGAGCACTTTCAGCGCTACCGATCCGTCCCCGCCGGATGCCGCGTTCGCCGCAGCCATCGTCGATCCTCCCTTCACACTGGTCAGCTCCCGCAGCGATCCCCTGAAAATTACCGGCTTCATGGCGCGGGTGCTCGACCTGAGGTTCTGACAGGCCCGCCGAACTCGCCGGAACGATGCACGCTTCTCCCAGATTGCGAACGATTGTGGAAGCGGCAGGCCTTCTGCTGCTCCGGGTGACGCTGTTTCCTTTCCCGCCCCGCTGGGCATCGCTGCTGGGGGCAGGGATGGGCTGGCTGCTGTTCACCGTTTTCCGCCTCGAGCGCAGCTTGACGCTGGAGAATCTGGCGTTCGCCTTCGGTGATACCTACACGCCGCGTGAGCGTCTCCGTATCGCTTCGCGGTGCTATCGCCACTTTGGGGCGGTCATCACGGAGTTCCTCACGCTGCCGCGCCTGCCGCCGGGCAGGCTGGACGATTACATTGAGCTGGATAATCGAGAGGTACTGGACGCGGAACTGCAGCGAGGGCGTGGCGTGCTGATCGCAACGGGCCATCTGGGCAACTGGGAATTGATGGGCTCGGCCATCGCCGCCAAGGGATATGCGTTCTCTGCTTACGGGGGCCAGCAACACAACCTCCTCGCCGACGCATTCCTCAATGCCGTGCGCCGCCGAATGGGAATGGCAATCGTACCCAAGCGCACCGCCATGCTCGGCATGGTGCGGGCATTGAAAGGCAATCGTGTACTGACGATCCTTTCCGATCAGCACTTCAGCCGCAACAGTCATTTCGTCCGTTTTTTCGGGAGGCCCGTGAGCACGGCGCCGGGGCTGGGGACGTTGGTGCGTCACTGCAAGACGGCGCTGGTGTTCGCCGAGACCCATAAGACAGGGCGCTTCCGCTACCGCACGCGATTCATCCCCCTGCGCGTACCGACACCCAGCGGGGATGAAGAGCTGGATTTGCTGCGGATTACCCAGCAGTTCATGGACGCGCTGGAAGCCGCGGTGCGGAGGCACCCGGAGCAGTATTTCTGGATGCACCGCCGTTGGCGCCCGCCGCCGACGGACGAGCAGTTGAGCGCGACCAACCGGGCCTTTCTCGCCGGCGACGGCCCGCGGGCTTTGGGCGGGGCCAGCCCTTCGCGGAAAGCCGGTGGCACACCCGGCAAGGGAGTCCCATGACGGAAAATCCGGCGGCACGGCCCATTTTTCTGGACCGCGACGGCACGCTGATCGAGGAGGTACACTATCTCAATAGCTTGCACCAGATGCGATTGATCGCCGGTGCCGGGGAGGCCGTCCGTGCCGCGAACAGGGCCGGCCACCGGGTCGTCGTGGTCACCAATCAGTCGGCCGTGGCGCGCGGCCTGATCAGCGAGGAATTCGCCCGAGAGAGCGCGGAGCACCTCAAGGCCCTGTTGGCGGCGGACGGAGCGCGCCTGGACGGCTATTACGACTGTCCCTTTCATCCGCAGGGAAAGCCGCCGTACAACCGGAATCATCCGGACCGCAAACCAGGCGCAGGTATGCTGCTCAGGGCGGCGCGTGCGCTGGACCTGACACTGCGGGGCGCCTGGATGGTAGGGGATAAGCGGAGCGACCTGGAAACCGGCGCCGAGCACGGCGTTATTCCCCTGCTGGTTCGCACCGGATACGGGCGCGCCACGGAGGGCGACCTGCCCCCCGCATTCGCCGAGCAGGGCGGCCGGATCTTCGAGGATGTGGTGGCGGCTATCGAATGGATTCTGGCCCGCGACGAAGCCGGACGCTCTCCAACGGGGGAAGCGGCGCGCGGAAACTCCCTATCGCGATGATAATGAACGGAAATTCGATCAAAGATGTGGATATAAATGACCGTGTAGGCTATACAGTGGAGAATGGGCGATATTCCGTCTCCGCCCGGGGGAGGCAGGCCGCAGCGAAATGGATCGCTGCTGCGAGCCCAGCAATCGGGTTTCGGATGCGACCGATGACGACCTGATACACGCCAACGCCTGGACCTGCCGTC
>JACZVE010000219.1 GCA_022572825.1 SAR324 cluster bacterium | reverse complement strand
GGAAGCAGCGCGCGACTCGCAAGCGCTGCCGCCCCCTGCACCCCGGAAAAGTGCTATATAAACAACTTACTAAGAATTACGATGAAATATCTCAACCTCAGTATTCGGGGGGCGCGGGGGGACTAGTTCCCCCGCATTTGCTTTTCTTCGGATAAATCACAGCGCTTTTACAAGCGCTAACGAATCCGCACTGAAGAACCGCGGATTTACGCCGAAGAGTGCCGATATGGGAAGGTGATATCAATCCTATCCGTGTTTATCCGCGTCCATCTGCGGTCAGAAACAACAAAATAGTATCAGCGGTTTCCATCGCCCAGCAGCGCCTCCACCTCCGCCTCCACGGCGGTGCCCTTGAAGAAGTCCGGGTTCATGCCGGCGTGCAATCTGGCGGCGTTGGCGAAGACGAATTCGCGGAAATCCCGCGCATCCATCAGGCCGCTCTCCACCCCCTCGTAGGCCTCGGCCACGCATTCGCGCATGTCCCGCACGTCCCAGTGCCCAACGTCCGAGCTGAACATGGCGTTGAGCCGCGGCTGTCCGTTGAAGGCCCAGGCGGTGGTGGGGTCGTCCGCCTCGCAGCCGAAGTAGAAGTTGGGTACGAACAGGCCGTGGATGTCTTCCCTGCGAGTGATGGCGCAGGCCGCGAAGTCGTCCATGTCCTCGGGGTTTTCGCGGCGTGCCGCGCCGAGCCCGTCGCGGTTGCCGGCGATCTTCGCGACGCCGGCCGCGATCTCCTCCCGGGGCAGCCCCGCGACCAGTTTCTCCCCGTACCTGGCGAACAGCTCGGTCAGCGTGCGCTGATCCAGCCGGGCGGGATCCAGTTGGGCCAGCGCTTCCACGTTGCGCTTTTCCCAACGTCCGACCAGATCGTGATAAAGCTGCACGGCCCAGGAGACCCCGCCTTCCAGAAATGCGAAGTTCAGCCCCGGGAAACGCCGGGTTACGCCGCCCAGGAACAGAGCCTTGCAAAGCAGGTCCCCGGAATTGGCGAAGTGCCCCATGTGGTTGTACATGAAGCTGTTGACGGTGGCGTGCGCGCCCCAGCCCATGGACAGCGAGTGCCCCGTGACGGCGACTTTCAGCTCGACGCACTTGGCCCATACGGGATCGTAATCGTAGGCGCTGTCCAGGGCCAGGTTGTCGATCCAGATGGCCTGATCGGCCAGCTCGGGGTGACTGTCCGCCACGGCGGGAATGGGCCGCACCACGTGGCTGGCGAACATGGCCGCCTTGAAACCCAGTTCCCGCACGCAATACTCCAGCTCTTCGACCGCTTCGGCGGGCGTGTGCATGGGAATGGTCGCCGCGGGCGTCATGCGCGTCGCGTAATCGCGGAAGATATCCGCGTGCATTCTATTGATGGCGCGGCACACCGCCCGGCGCAGCTCGTCGTCCGGGGCACGCACCGCGTACAGGCCCAGCGTGGGGTAGATGATCGCAAAGTCGGTGCCCAGCTCGTCCATCCGCTCGCGGCGCAGCTTGGGCAGCATGGCCGTGGCCCGGTCCAGCGTGTTGCGGGTGGGGCGGGTCCACCAGCCGGGGCGCGTTACGCGGCGCCGGAACCGCTCCTCGGGCGTCAGGTCGTACCAGGCCAGCGTGCTGAATTTCTCGTAGCGCTCAATCATGCCCGTGCCGCCCACTTCCCGCAGGTAGTCCAGCAGGACGGGCACGTATTCCACCGTGTGCCCGTCGCCGTCGATGACGGGATGATCCAGGCGGGAGCGCACCGCTTCCGACGGGGAGAGATGGGTGCCGTGCATGGGGGGCTCCAATGATGCGAAGGGTGGCGCGGGAACGTGTGTTTGAAGGTACTGCGATTGTCGCTAGCGGGCAAATGGCCGGCGGCCAGGGGCGCAGCCAACGGACCCCGACGTCATGGTGCAGAATCAGAGCGTGTCGCGCAATTCCTGGCAAGCGTAAGGTCAAATGCCTTCTATGGGGAACTATAGTGAATCGTCGTATCTCAGGCTTCCAAGGGAAATATCCGGGGAGATTCCTCTGCTCACCTTCGGGGCATTGCAGGCGTTGAGGCAGGAGCAGTTGCCCCTCTCCGCAGTCTATACAGCAGCGGAGAGGGGCAGGCGGTCTCCGGCCGCGGAGGTGAGGCCGCATTTGTCTGGCCACGAAGCCTCACCCCCGCCGCCTGTCGCGCGACTCGCAGGCGGTGCCCGGCAGGCGACGGGAACGCTCCTGATCTTGACGCCGGCCATGACCGCCGCGGTGCTCTACGTGTCCATCTTCGCCTCGCTGCTGGGCGTGGCCTTTTACAATCGGGGAATCGCTTCGGTAGGTCCCAACGTGGCCGGGCTTTTCATCAACCTGGTGCCGGTGTTCACGGCCCGCCTGGTCTGGCTGCTGCTCGGAGAGTCGCTGAGATCATACCACCTGGCCGGCATCGCGCTCATCTTCATGGGGATTTATCTTGCGACCTTCCGGTGGGCGTAGCGCATGGCCGTGCCGGGCGCGCCAAGCAGACAGCCCCCGAGGATTTGCTAAGGGACACTCCCGCCTGTGTCACCCCCTTCAGTCGATGCGGATGGAGGTGAAGATGTCGTAGGCCTGGTCTTCGGTCTTGCTATAGTGTGCATAGTGATCAATTGCCTCTTCCGCAACAATGTCCGGCTCCAGCATGAGGTCCAGCAGGGAGTGATGGGTGAGCAGCTCGCCGGCCGCATTTTCCACCACCGCGACAATCGGCCGATCCAGATGGTCGCGAGGGGCGATCATGAACACGAAGGCAAGGTCGCCCGTGGAGAGTCGCACGAGCGAGCCGATGGGAAATCTGCCCATCGAGTCGAGGAACTGATCGAGCATTCGCTCATCGAATTCCGACCCCCTGAGCCGCAACAAATACTCCATCGCCTTGGCCGGCACCCAATTGCGCTTGTAGCGACGGTTGCCGATCAGTGCCTGATACACGTCCACGACGGAGGCAAGGCGGGTCAGCGGCAGCACCTGATCGTATTTTGCGTCCGGATAGCTGGTGAGCAGGGTGCCGTCCTTCTTCACATGGTGGTAATGAGCCACGTTGATGGTGGAGCTGCCCATGCCCATCTCCTCCAGGATGCGCGCGCCATAGGTGGCGTGGTTGCGCAGCAAGGTCATTTCTCTGCTATCGGGGGTATATCGGCTTGCGCTGTCCAGAATTTCCTTCGGCACTTCGCTCTTGCCGATATCGTGCATGAAGCCCGCGATCAGCGTGGAGCGTTCGCTGGCAATATTGGGCGCCCTGCCCGTGCGCCGGATGATGTCCGTGTAGCACTCCTGCAAGATGACGGACGTGTCCGTGCAGTGCGTATAGGTCTGGTCACTGCACTTCAGCCCGGCGATGGCCTTCATCGCCGGGGCCGATCCCTCCTGCATGATCTCGTCCACCATCGATTCAACGCCCTTGCTGGAATAAACCCCCCGCCGCCCCTGATCGAGCATCTCCTCCACCACGCCCGACGATTGGTTGCGGTTCTGCAGCGCTGTCTCGAGGGTATCCAGAAAGTGCTTGATCTGTACCTTTTTGATCTCGTGCAGCTTACGCGCTTCCTCGGATGCGACCGCGACCCCTTCCAAGGTGGGCAGTTGGTGCATGACCACGTGAGGCTCTTCGATGTCTTCCGCCTGGCCGCCGGCGGACCGCGCCCCTGCACTGCGCTCGCTCACCTTGCAGGCCAGGATTCCGCGCTGCTCGAGGTACTGTGCCGTTCCCGGGATAACCCGTGCGATGATCAGGTCCGAGGAGATATCGACAATCGACTGAATCTGGTCGAAGGGCTGCAGTTGGTCGATCCGTACGTGACGCGTGCCGGAATCGTCCACGACGACTGCCGACGTCCCCCTGAAGATCGTTTGCACGAAGTTCAAGCTGTCCGGGTCCAGCGAGGCGTAATCGATGGATAGCTCGAGAATTTCCTCGAGGATCATGCCCGGCTTGAGATCCTGGACGTTTACGCGCCGCGAGTATTGAGCCATGGTCCTCTGTTTCGCTCGCTATGGCGTATTAGATCAAAGACGCCGCAATCCCGATGCGTGTCTGCTTCGTTTCCGGCCTGAACCGCCGTGAATGACAATTCCAGTGCGGAGCGGGGGCCCACCGAGGTGCGCTTCTCGTCCGTGACCCATTGCGCCGGTCGTGGCAAAGTCCGCAGACCGCGCCCGGCTTGCCGGTGCGCCTCCTGTCGTGCCGGGCGAAGCAACCCGACGGCCACGCGGAGCGTGCCTCTTATCTGACGAACGGGCTTCGGGTCGGGATCGACCCGTACCCCTTCGTCCCCCCGACCGGAGAACTCGGTATACTATCCGCAGTAGGTTCGATTTCGCAATCGCCAATCACCGCCGGCTGCTTTCCGGCGGGATGCCATCACGGTGCAATGGCGCACCGCAAGCCCGCATTGCCCGCGGCCTGGCTCACACGCGGGCGTAGACCCATCCGCACACGGTGCCCAGCGCGACCCAGAAGGCGCCCATCGTAACCAGCACCGCCGTTTGGTACTGGGCAGACAATGCGGCTGGCAGGACGTGGAGTGTTTCCGGTGGGGGCTGCGGCGCCCCGAAGACGTGCGGCGCGAGCAACAGTATCACGCCCAGCCCCTTGGCGCGGCGGGGAGCGAAAGCGACCAGAGCAAGTCCCGCCGCCGTGGCCGCCACGGTGATCAGCCACCACAGCTGGCGCGCCGTCAACTCCGCCGCGGAGGCGCCCGGCAGTTCCGGCGGCAGGCCGAGGGCGGGAGCGAGGACGAACGCCGCATAGCCCGCGAGGCCCCAGACCAAGCCCCGCAGCGGATTCATGGTGTGTCCGCGCAGCGCAAAACCGGCGGTCAGCAGGAGGGCGAACCCTGTCGCCGCCAGCGCGTTTGCGATCCAGGAAATGGCCGCGCGTTGCATGCCCGGCGCAGGGTGCCATTCGTCCAGCGGCTCCGCCTCGCTCCCAGCGCGCACGCTCTCGGCGCCTGCCGCATCCTTCCCCCGGCCGACCGTTTGCATCTCGTAGCGCTCCGCTTCTTGGATCAGGGGTATCACCCAGACCTGCTGCAGGGCCGACAGCAAAACCCCGCCGGCAATGCCGGCGGCGATGGTCGCATCCGGCAGCGTGAACAGGTCGGTGCCTTCGTCCGCGACGGTCCAGCCCGCCAGGCAGAGGTCGACCGGTCCGTAGTTGTACAGTTCCAGCCACTCCCGGCCCTGGTCGGCGCCATCGGGGTTGTTCAGGAACTCCGTGATCGCAACCTGCGCCCGTGCGTCGGTAATCGTCATGCCGGCGATCCCTTGTTCACTAAGGGCGTTTTTGACGTCCTCGAGCTTGAAGTGACGAATCACTGCTTCGATTTTTTTCATCGCGATGCTCCTTTGTTGGGTTTTACCCACCTTTACAGGACAGCGGCCGACAACTCAGAATTAGTGGCGTGCACGCGGAATTCGCTCCGAAATCCAGTCTACCAGGCATTTCTGCGTGGGATTCGCGTCACGCTGCAAACATCGGTGTTCTGAGGTGTCCGATAGCTTGCCTTTTCGCAGCTACCTAGTTTGTACCCCGTCTAGCACCCCAGGTTCAACTCGTTAAATATGTACTCGGCATGACCGCCAGACTAGGCTACCGAGTCGGGTGCGTAGGCCTCCATCCCCATTTCGCTGAGGTCCAGCCCGCTCACTTCCGCATCCGGTTGGACGCGAAGTCCCACCGTCACCTTGATGACAAACCAGATGATCAGTGAACCGACGAATGTGAACGCGCCCACGGCGAGCACTCCTACAATCTGATATCCCAAGAGCGTGAAGCCGCCACCGTAGAAAAGACCATCCCGGTCAATACCACCGGGAGCAGACGTCATCGCAAAAAGG
>JACZVE010000218.1 GCA_022572825.1 SAR324 cluster bacterium | reverse complement strand
TTACGGGACTGCTCGAACGCTTCCTTGCTCTCTTCCACCTGCTCCTGCGTACCTTCGACTTGCTCCTGCGGGCCCTCCGCCTAGCCCTTCAGGCCTGCCATCTGCTCCCGCAGCTCCTGGGCCTGGTCCTGGGCCTTTCCGACCAGCTCGGCCGCCCGTTTCACCATCTCGATGGCCTTTTCCACTCGTTCCAGGGCCAACTCCATGTTCTGCTTGGCCTCGATGGATTCGTGCTGAGCGAGCAACACGAGGTCGCGGACGGTTTTGAGGTGGCCCGCCAGACCGTCGTCGGAGCCGGAGTCCTGGGCGTATGCCAGCGGGGCGCTCAGCAGCGCCGCGGCGCCCAGCGCAAGAAACATCCTTGCCGTCCGGCTTGCGGGAGGGCGCGTGACGCCCGCGGCCGAAACCAGCCCTCATTTGCCGAAGCGGCGCCCGCCGCCTCCGAAGGCGCTGCGGCTGAAGCCACGGCCAAATCCCCCAAACCCGCGGGACCTCGTACGCTGGCTGGAATAGCGGCGGGTGGGCGCCGCCTGCCGCGCGCCGGTGCCTCGGCCGAAGCCGCCGGAACGCACGGTGCCGCCGGTCTGGCGCCGGGCAAAGGAACGCGAGGAGCGTAGCTGGCTCAAGGAACGGGGGGGTTGCCCGGAGTATTTGCTTTGGTACGCGCTGCGGGGCGCCGCGCCGGAGCGCCCCCGCACCACCGGGCGGGTGGATGACGCCGCGCGCTGGTAGCCACGGCTGCGGATGGCGCCGGTGCGCCGACTCATCACCATCGGCACGCCCATGGGCCGGTAGAAGCCGTAGCCATAGCCCGGCCCGTAGAAGCCGTAGTAGCGCGGGAAGAACATCCATTCCATCATGCGGATGGTCATGTAGGTCTGCAAAAAGCTGGGATTCCGGTCGTGGGCGTAATAGCGCTGGCTGTGCGTGTTGGGATAGACGTGCTGATTGCCGCTGGCCTCGACGGCGAGCTCCTTCTCGTTGAAGGACACCGACATGGTGGCCACCTCGAAGGTCTCCACCTTCTTCCAGGCGGCCGCATCGCTGGCCGAGGGAAGGGGGTAGGATTCCACGGCGGGCACCTGCAGGGAGAGCAGGACGTACTGCTCCTTGCCGGCCGGCTCCGGCTTCACCAGGATCGGGTCCACCTGGCCGTCCTGGTTGATGTCGATGGTGCTGATCTCGCGCACGCGATCGCTCACGTCGCGCAGCACGGCTTCCAGGAAAGCCTGTTCCTTCAACCCTTGCTGAGCCGCCTGTCGAATGGCCTGCTTGCCGATCTCGGGGAGCAGGGAGACGTCCAGGTCGTTCTCCAGGTCGAGCGCCAGGGCCTCGGCGGTCAGGCCCCGCGAAACGGCGCGGGTGCTGTAGTCCAGCCGGCGGGCGGGCTGGGTATAGCGCTGCTCCCTTCCGCTCAGGAGCACGTAGCCGACCAGCACGACGGCGATGATGAGAAACCAGTGATAATAGCGCATGACGTCACCGAAGATTGGATGGCGATCCGGGCCGCACCGGCAATGTCCTGCCGTGCCGCCGGCAGCGCGGGGGCGTCCCCCGGCGGGTGCCGGCGCGGCAACCCGGCCTTGAAAACGCTACCGGGGATGGGGCACGATTGCAAGGGAGGGCGCGGTTGCCAGTCCTATGCGGGCGATTTGGGGGCGATGTGAACCGCCGCAGTAACTGCGCAAACCGCCTTGCTACCCTTTCCGAAACACCGGCAGGAGCAGCCCCAGCACGCCGCAGGAGGCCGAGAGCACGCCGATCGCGGCGAAGAGCTGATTGGCCGGCAGCCTGGTCAGCACCACCCCCACCACGCCGATGGAGAGCGCGGTCATGCCCGCCACGGCCAGGTGAAAGTAGGAAAATACGCGCCCCTGCAGAGCCTGCGGCACGATGCGGTGCAGGGCGGTGATGCGGGAGATGGTGATCGCCGGAATGCCGAGGGAGTGAATGAGAATGATGAGCAGAGTGCCTTTCACGGTGGTGACCCACAGCAGGGGCACGTAGGTGAGGCCGTCGTAGATCAGCGCCAGGAACAGCACGTGCAGGGGGTTGAAGCGCGCGCCGAAGCGGCCGATGAGCCAGGTGGCGACGATCATCCCCCCGGCGTAGGTGGCCTCGATCAGCCCATAATCCCTGAACGTTCCGCCCAGGTAGGATCTCACATAGACCGGCATGCCCACGAACACCGGTCCCATCAGGAAGAAGTTGTTGAGCAGGGTGATGATCCAGATCCAGAACACCCGCCGCTCCGACCACAGGTAGCCCAGCCCGCCCCTGAACTCGGCGAAAAACCCGCCCGGTGGCGCCGTCGCAAGCGCGGATTCCGCCGGCGCTCCATCGGGCGGGGCCAGCAACCCCCGCAGTCCCAGCCGCAGCAGCACCAGCAACGAGAGCGCGAAGGCGAGCGACACGCCGAAGAACAGATGCACCGTAGGGAGAAATTCTGCGCCGGCTGCGGCCAGCAACGGCCCGATCACCAGCGAGAACTGCCAGGCGCTCTGCACCAGGGAGTTGGCCCCCAACAGCTCGCTCCTGCGGGCCAGCAGGGGGATGATGGCGTCGCGGGCGGGGTTGAAGAACGCCGTGGCGCCGCTGATCAGAAAGCCCATCGCCGCGATGCCCGCCACCGGCAGGGCGCCGGCCAGGAACAGCAGGGGAATGCCCGCGGCCAGGGCGATGCGGCACAGGTTCGCGGCCAACAGCACGCGGCGGTAGTCCAGGCGGTCCACGACCACCCCGGCCCACACGCCGACCACGAAGGCGGGCAGGTAGCTGATCATGGTCACCACGCCGGTGTGCAGGCTGGATTCGGTGAGCTCCAGCAGGTACCACAGCAAGGCGATCTGAAAGATGCTCTCGCCGATGCGGGAGGCGAACTCCCCGCCCCAGAGGGTGAGCAAGGCGGGATTTCTCAGCATCGACTCAGCCCCCCACTGCGTGGGACTCGATCCAGGCCGGTACGCGCTGCGGCAGTCGCCCCCAGCCCGCCTCCAGCATCAGGCTGTGGCCTTTATGGGCGGCGGCGGCGCGGAGGGCAGGGGCCCCGCGCTGCACGTGCAGTCCGGCTACCTGGTAGGGCGAGGCCATCCGCGTGCTGCTCCATCGCTCTGTGGGAGGTGCGCGGCCCGGCTAGTCGCCGAAGCGGTAGATGTTTTTGGGTTCCATCTGCTGGTACTGGTCGTAGCGGCTTTGAAAGAGCACCAGCCGGAACACGAACGCCTTGGGGTCCTCCCCGCCCTTCTTCACTTTCCTGGCTTCTTCCCAAATCAGGCCGCTCAGTTCCGCCGGGTGCGGCAAGAAGTAATTGGAGACGTAGTACGCCGTTCCATGGCGGAAGATGCGCGAATTGAACAGGGCGCCGCGGTCCATGAGGCGCGTGTGCTCGGTGCCCTCGATGTCGTACTTCCTGCCGCTGAGGAGATCGCGCAGCCGGGTTTTTCCCTTTGCGAACCGCACCAGCTCGAACACGGAATGCAGGTTGTCCTGCAATTCCTGATAGTGCCGCAGCTCGTGCTCGGGGAGGGTGTTGGCGTTGTACTCGAGGAAATACTGCAGCGGGGCGATGCCCCGGCCCTGCAGCGGGCGATCCAGAATGTACCAGTTGTGAAACGAGTTGATGCGGGCGTCGTAGCTGCGGTCGGTCTCGTATATCGGCCCCGCGAAGCGTTCGAATTCCTCCTTGGCCGCGGTCATCTCCTTGCTGTAGCGTTCATCCTGCGCGATGAATTGCAGGATCGTGTTGAAGTAGGGGCTTTCCAATCGTTCCTCCCTGCACGAATGGAGCGATGCCAAGCGGTGGCGAATCGGGTCGGCCGGTCGGAGACATGCCTGGGCCGATGCGTTCTTATAGGCGAATCCGCAGGTTAGCACAACGGCAGAGTACAGCGGCGTGGCGAAAAAATCCCCCAAGCGCATGGCGCAATCGCGCACGTACCTGGCAGAGATCGTGGGCGAGGAAAATCTGCAGGGCCAACGCATGCAGGCCGGCGCCATCCTGGATCTGATGGACGTGGTGGCCGGGCGGGCGGCGGCCTTGCACAGCGGCAGCCGGGTGGTGACCCTGAGCTTCGACCGCGTGGATCTGGTGCACCCCATCATCCACCTGGATCTGGTGCGGCTGGAAGGGCAGGTGGTCGACGTGGGCCGCTCGTCGATGATGGTGGGTGTCACCGTCACGCGGCAGGATCCCTTCACGCGGGATTTCATGCCCGTCCAACGCTCCTTCGTCACCATGGTCGCCATCGATGAAGAGCGCCGCCCCAACCGCGATATCCCCGGCCTGGCCCTCAAGACGCAGGCAGAGCGGGCCCTCAACGGCGAGGCGCTGGCGCACAAGGCGCTGGCGCGCCAGTGGGTGGATATGCAGCAGCGCGCCCGGCAGCGCACGAACCTCGCGGTGGAGGAAGTGGAAGATCCGCTCAACCGGGAAAAGCGCGAGCAGCTCACCCCGGAAGAAACCCTGGTCAGGGTGCGGCGCGTGTTCATGCCCCGCCACCTGAACGTGCTGGGCACCATCTTCGGCGGGGACATCCTGCTGTGGATGGACCGGGTGGCGACCTATGCCGCGCGGCTGTTCACCCGCAACCGGCACGTGGTCACCCTGGCCATGAACCGCATCTTCTTCAAGCAGCCCATCTACGCCAGCGACCTGGTGGAAATGACGGCGCGGGTGGTCTACGTGCGTCGCTACACCCTGGAGGTGGAGATCGACGTGACGCTGCTGCGGGTCGGGGGGGAGGAGGTGCCCTCCCATTCGGGCTACTTCACCGTGCTCAACTACGACGAGTCGGGCTTCAAGCGCCCCATCGTCACCGGGCTGCGCCTGGCCGCGGACGATCAGGACAGCCTGCTGCGCTACCACCTGGCCCGCGAGCGCCACCACTTCTGGCAGCGGCAGCAGGCGGGCGTGGCGGCCGGGCGAGGTTAGGAATATTCAATCATAGGAACAAAGGTTATTTAGCGGACTACCCCCATGGAGTCCTGACCCTATTGTCCTCATAGAGAAGCGAGGAAAGCACCAAGATCCGTATCCTTAAGGTCTTCAAGGGTCATATCCCGCGCAATGCGCCAGTTCTCTTGCTTTGCCCAGATTGGCGAAACCTGATCAAGTCTCTCATAGGGGCCCAACGCCCTGTATTTTGCTCCTTTGAAATTCTTCACGGCTCTATCAGTCAAGTAGTTCTCAATAGAACGGCGATCGAGAACGTGGCAGGTAATGTTGCATTGTTTGCATGTTTCAACAAACGCTTGTCTCGGAGAATTCAATGCAGCATCGGGTCCGTCGCGTTTGCTATCGATCAACGCGAATACGTTTTCAGAGAGACGTTTGATTTCTTCCAGTTCCAACTCGCGTGATTCCGTAATTAATTGAGAGCCACCCAAAGGCAGGAGTACGATCTGGTGATCCTTCCGATATATCCGCAGAAACTGCTGTATCGTTTTGATATCCGTGGTCCCCTCGACAAGCAATATTTTATCGAATCCTAGCTCCCTATAACCAGAAAAGCTGAGTTCCCCGAGAAATTCTGTCAGCTGCGGAATTGCCTCATACTTAGTAACTTCGGTCTCTCCTTCTGAAATTTTGTGGAGAGAATAAATACGGTCCGCGCCCGCTCGCGCCAGTCCTATACTGTGTGTACAGAAAAGGATTCCTTCGCGGGCGTACGAGGCAAGCGTTGTGAGGAAGTCGAGTTGGAGCTGGGGATGAAGATTCAGTTCCGGTTCGTCGATCAGAATGAAGGCCGGCCGTTGAGTGGTGGCGTTAGCGAGAACGAGAACGAATTGAGCAAGTCCAGACCCAAGCTCACTAAGGTTATAGCTTCTTTCATTGA
>JACZVE010000217.1 GCA_022572825.1 SAR324 cluster bacterium | reverse complement strand
ACGACCCCATCGGCGAGCTGCGGCAGAGCCGGGGGCGGGAATTCGGCGCCACCACGGGCCGGGTGCGCCGCTGCGGCTGGTTCGATGCGGTCGTCGTCCGCGAGGCGGTGCGCCTCAACGGTCTGTCCGGGCTGGCCATCATGAAGCTGGACGTGCTGGATGAGCTGGAGACGCTCAGGATCGCCGTCGGCTACCGGGACGAGGAAGGCCACAGCTACGAGCGCATTCCCCACTGGATGGGTAACTGCGGCGCGCGGCTCACCCCGATCTACGAGGAAATGCCCGGCTGGCGCACCTCCACCCGCGAGATCACGGACTACGACGCGCTGCCCAAGGCCACCCGCGCCTACCTGGAGCGCATCGTCGCCCTCTGCGGGGCGCCCATCACGCTGGTGTCCACCGGCCCCCGCCGGGAGGAGACCATCGTCATGGAAGGGTTGAGCTAGAAGGCTTATGATTTAATGCTTCTGGCGGGAAAGGGGACGCTGCGCCCCTTCACTCTCTGGCAGGGAGGGGCAGCGCTTGCGAGTCGCGCGCTGCTTCCCTGCACTCTTTTTACGCAGTCATTGCACCAGGTTACGCTGGAAAAAGCCCTCTACGTCTTCCGCTGCCTGCGCAAACGGGGGCGCGGGGGGGACTCGTTCCCCCGCTGTATTGTTTGCATTTTATTGCACTTTAGCACCGACCAGCACTCCATACGCCCCGGCGGGAGAACCCCAGCCGGTGAGCAGCAGGCATGCGCCCAGCACAACGGCGAATCGGATCATGCGGCTGTTCCCTTGAGTTATTCCGGGGTGTTCGACCCGGTCGTGGGGGGTGGGCCCGCCCCGCCCTCTAAATCGCGGTCAGCATGGCCTGCACCAGCACCACCTCGCATGCCAGCTTCCGGCGTTCTCAGTGGGTGAAATGCCATTTGTCTTGCCTATTACACCGCGCTCAGTGGTTGGGGGGCGGCCCTGCTCGAAAACACGGACGTCGCCCGATTTCCCGCTTTGTCTGCGAATCGCCACCGCCTTGGGGATTAAGACAGCCTTCATGGCCGCAAAACGGACTGCACCTCCGGTAGGAGCGGCCACCCGGTACGGGGCCGGCGACGGGCCCCTTTTTGGTCCCCAAAAATTAACCTGCAGGCAGTTGATTTTGTTCTTGTAGAACGATGTTAGGCAGCGGGGAAACCTTTTGGGATGTCGTGGGGACGATGCCGGGCGAGTTTTCACCCCCTCTTGTCTCGTCTGGCCTCCCATCCTCAGCGCCAGGTTGATCCTCACCCCATCAGCTCGGCGCTTGGCCCCGCCCTTTCGCGTTTTGGTGAACCTCATTTCAGACGGTAACAAAAAGGCTTCATACCAGACTAAATAATACAAACCCGAACGGTGAGGCGAACATGGACAAAGAGAGCTTCGAGAGCATTGGGTTTGGTGGCACTTATCCCATTAAGATGCCTCTGTCTCTTCGAACTCCGCCGTCCACCTTTTGAGGCGGCGCGCGGCAAATCCGATTAGGGGGTGGAAAATGCTTAACTGGCTTATCGATAAATACCTCACCTCCAGCGTCAAAATCCCCGGGTTCCTACTGCAGCCCCTCCTGAACGCTTTAATCAGTCTGGACAACCTCATTTTGCGGGTGTTTGGCTACAACACCAGCGGCCCCGGTCCGGAGGAGACCAAGGAGTTGGCGGAAAAAAGCTCCGAGTTGATGGCGGTTCACTACGACATTCCGCGCGCATTGTTCGAAAACGTGCTCGGGGATTCCATGAAGTATTCCATGGGACTTTGGGAGCGGGGGGCGCGCGCGCTGGAGGAGGCGCAGGAGGCCATGCTGGCCGACCTGTGCAAAAAGGCCGACATCCGCGACGGCCAAACCATCCTGGATATCGGTTGCGGCTTTGGCAGTTTCGCGTCCTATGTCTTGCGCAGCTACCCCAAAAGCAAAGTCTATGGGTTGACCCTCAGTAGCGTACAGGCGGAATACATCCGCTCCAAGCAGGCCGAGACGGGCCATCCCCTGAACACGGACCGGTTCTATCTGATCCAGGACGACTTCAACACCGTGGAGTTTCCCAAACCTTTCGACCGGGTGGTCAGCCTGGGGTTGTTCGAACACGTCTCCAACCTTGGTTTGGGCCTGGAGCGCGTGCGCAGTTTTCTTAAGCCCGGTGGCGCCTGCCTGCTCCACTACATCGTCTTTTCGGAGCGTTTTTTCAGGAACACCCAGGGCAAGCCGCTGCAGAACCCCTTCGTCAACAAGCATATTTTTCCCGGCGGCCGCATCTGGGGTAACCAGGCCCTGCACGCCCATGGGGAGCACATGAAGATCGAGCAGGAGTGGCTCCTGAACGGCTGCAACTACCGGCTCACGGTGGAAAACTGGTTGGATAACCTGAACCGCAACTGGGAGCGGATCAAATCGGCCACGGAGCTGGACGATCACGTGCTCAAGCTGTGGGATTTTTACCTTCGCTGCTGCGCGGGGCTGTTCAAAACCAACGGCGGCCGCTACTACGGCAACGCCCAGTACCTGCTCCGCCCCGCCTAAAGCCTGGGGGTGGGTCTCCCGCGCTGCCCGCTCTTCATACAGGTCAGCCCATCAGGTCCCTTTCCTCCACTGGGATTGTTCGCGAACTCGGGCATTCTTACAAGGTGAAAACGCGTTTCTCGGGCTTTAACGGCAGGCACGGTAGGTGTGTTACCCTCGGCCCCAAAAAAGGCGGACGTCGGCCGTTTTCCAGCTTTCTTTGCAGTCCGCCACCACCTTGGGCTTTGAGGCAGCCTTCAAGGCCGATATGCGGCCACACGCCTTGGGGCCAGCGGAGCCCCATGCAGGGCGGCTCGGCGTGGTAGCGACTATCACGGGGCGCGGCTGCAAGGACGCGGCGATTTGATTCGCCCGCACGGCTTGGGTTACAAGGGCATTAGGGCTGCGATGTATCCGATCACCCTGGCAGCCCTTAGGGCGAGGCGAGGGGCAGGCACCACGGCACCTGCAGACGCGCCGTGCGGCCGCAGCGACAACGCCTGCCCGCGGAGGAGGAGTGACCATGACCACCCCATTCACGGCGCGCCTGACCGAACTGATAGCGGCGGCGCCGCTCCATTCGCCGGACAGCCTTCCCTACGTCCGTCCGGCCTTTGAGGATACGCTGGCCGTCGTCTTCGCGGGGTGGGGCGAGCCCGTCACGCGGCGCGTGGCCGCGCTCTATCCGGGCGGTGCGGAGATGCGGCCCGATGGCTCGTTTCCCGTTCATCCCGAGGCGGCTGCCTTGCTGCTGGGCACCGCCGCCCATGCCCTGGATTACGACGATGTTCAGCTGACCAGCTGCACCCATCCCAGCGCGCCCATCGTGGCCGCGCTCCTCGGTGCGGTTCAGAGCGAGCCGGAACTGGCGCCGCGCACGACAACGGCGTATGGCGTCGGTCTGGCGGCCAACGTGGGGCTGGGCAGGGTGCTCGGCTTCTCCCACTACGAGAAGGGCTGGCATGCCACCAGCACGATCGGGCCCCTGGCCGCCGCCGCCGCCGTTGCGTACCTCTATGGTCTGGGTCCCGCGGATGCCGGCCACGCGCTCGCGCTGGCCGCGGCGCAGGCCGGGGGTCTGCAGCGCAACTTCGGTGCCATGGCCAAACCGCTGCAGGCGGGCCTCGCCGGGTGCGCCGGTCTGCGCGCGGCGCAGTTGGCCCGCTGCGGTCTCACCGCCGATGCGGACGTGTTCGGCGCGAAGGGGTATTTCGACCTCTATGGCGGCGCGGAGCGCGGTGAAGATCCGGACGACGTCGAGTTCGCCATCGACGCGGGCGAGATTTCGGTGAAGCTCTATCCGTGCTGTTATCAGACCCACCGCCCCATCGCCGTGGCCCTGCAGGCTCGCGAGCACCTGCACCGCGAGGGCATCGCCCTGGAGCGTATCGCGGCGATCGACGTCGTGGCGCCGCCAGGCTCCTATCTTCCCCTGCGCGTCGAGGACCCCAGTATCGGCAGCGAGGGCAAGTTCTGCGGGGCCTACACCGTGGCCTGCGCGCTGATCGATGGCATGGTAGGGCTGTCCCACTTCGAGGACGAGTCGGTACGCCGGCCCGAGGTGCGCGCGCTGATGGAGCGCATCCGCATGATCGAGCGGGAGGGCAAGCCCGACGGGCTGTTGCGCCGCGGCAGTCCGGTGGAGCTGATCGCCCGTGACGCCGATGGAGGCCTGCTGGTTCACACCGAGGTGCTCGCCTATCCCGGTTCTCCGGACAACCCGCCCACGGCGGCGCAGCGGGAAGCCAAGGTGCGCGATTGTCTGGCTTACTATGAGCGGCGGACGGGAAACGGTATCGATTACGAAAACTTTCAGGCCTTTGTCGCCGGCCTGCTGAGCCCGGCGCGGCGCATGCCTCGGGCTGCCGCGGGAGACTGACCGGCAAGGTGCCGGCGGCGGTGCCATCCACGCGTCGGTTCTGGGCCGCCGTCTCATTCGCAGAGGGTGCGAAAGGCGGCGAGTGCAGTGCAATGGGTGCCGATCCACACGGAAGGTGTATCGGTGAAGGAGGGACGATGGAACGTACGTTCGTGCATTCGTTGATGCAGGACCCCAACGAATTGGCGGGCCTTGGTGAATGGAGCGAAGACGTCTACCGCGCACTCGAGGCATACCGCGCCGGCAGGATGAGCGAGGAAGCGTTCCGGGCAAAATACGGCACCGAAGTGGTCATCTTGTGCCTGGATATGACCGGCTTCACGCAAACGGCCATACGTTATGGGGAGCTGCAAAGCCTGCTGAGAATTTACGACGTGCAGCAGGTTTGCGGGCAGATCTTCAAGGAGTTCAATGCGCGGTTGATACGGGCCTTTGCCGACGATCTGGTGGCGCTGTTCGAGGACCCCCACGGCGCCTTGGATGCCGCCCTGGAGGTGCATCGCCGTATCGGGGTGTTCAACCGCTCCGAACTGGCCAGCGCCCACCCGGCCGAATGCTGCATCGGGCTGGGTTATGGGAAAGTCTTCGCGATCGGGCCCAACCTGGCGATGGGAGACGAGATGAACCGGGCTTCCAAGCTGGGAGAGGATACGGCGCGGGCCAACGAGACCCTCATTACGGAAAAAATGTGCGAGGCAGTGAATTCCCGCCCCGACTGCCTGTTTTTGCCGCAAAACAAGGACGACCTGCCGTTTCCGTTCTATTCGGTCGTTCCTCGCGCGGAGCGGAAAGGAAAAAACCGGCGTTTGCTCCGGCCGCCCGGTGCGGCGGCGCTTTCCCGGTAGCAGTCAAGCCGCCGTCCCTGGTCGCCCGTATTCGCGGCACGAATCCTTCCGCTGGCCGGATTCCTCGGCCGCCTCTCCCGCCATGCGAAGGCACCGCACCGATCCCCGTACGCTGAGCACGGGGTGTGCGCTGCCGCTGCCTTCAGAGCGGCTCACGCCGGACTCCACCCCACAAAAAAAGCCCCCGCGCCATTTCTGGCGACGGGGGCAGGGAGACAACGGGAAAGGGGTTGCGTACCGCAGTGATCAGTACTGCGGTGAATTGCGACTGCGCGTGCACTTGAGCAACGACTCCAGCAGTCCGGGATCGCCCGCAATCGGTTCCAGGAAGCAGGAGGATTTCCCCCCCCTGTTGTCCCCGGTGTCCGGCTGGGAATCCTCGCTGAAGAAGGAGACCGAGGCGATGGCGCTGACATTGCCCGCCTTGTCCGCCGCTTGCACGTCGATCGTGTGTGCGCCCAGGGTGAGCCCGCTCAGAGTGTCTCCGCTCCGAACGCCGGGCACAATCACGCCGTCCAACGACACCGTTTCCCAATCGATCTCGTGTCCCTTTTTATCGATGTTCACGTGACACGTGTTACACCGGTCGACCTTCGGGACGGTGATGAAGTTGATATCGTT
>JACZVE010000216.1 GCA_022572825.1 SAR324 cluster bacterium | reverse complement strand
AAATCGAAATTTTCCTGGAATGAGCCGCGCAGGTAGACCTCCCGGAATTCGGTTTCCTGCTCGTAGCCGTCCAGCACTTCGGGCGTATACTCCCGGTCGTGGAGTTGGTAGGCGAAATCGCGATTAATCTGCCCGCTCACGAACAACAGCCAGTCGCGCCCGGGTTCCACCGAGAGTTCGAGCTGGAGCGCGGTCCGCAATTTCGAAAGACCGCGGTAGTCGGTTTGGCCCTCCTCGGGAGCGTCGTGAGCGAAATTGTAGGAGGCGTCCAGCCGCACGAACCCGTCCAGGCTCCAGCGTATCCCCTCCCCCTCGGCCTGGGATTCCGCCTCGGCCGGGCCTTCCGCGCCCGCGGTGTCTTCCTCATCGTCGTCGAACCCCTGTTCCAGGGCTTCCTCTTCTCCTTCTTTCGAGCCGCCCACTCTGCTTTTTCCTGGCATGGGCTCGGGCTCGCGACTCCAGGGCCACGCGTTCGGAGGCCGGCCGCGCCCTTGACGGGCTGCTCGCGCTGGATCCGCGGCACCCGGAGGGGCTGGCGCTCCGCGCGGCCATGGCGGTGGTGCTGGAGGTGCCGCCGGAAAAAATCGGGGACGATACCCGCGTCTTCGACGATCTCGGGCTGGATTCCATTGACGTGTTCGATCTGCTGGATCAATTGGCCGAGCAGTTCGAGGTGCAGGTGATACTTGAGGAACTGCCGGAATCCTTCCTGCGCGGCGGCGAGGATACCACGTTCTGCAACTTTGCCCAGGGGCTGCTGCGTTACTTTCGCGAGCCGCCGGGCGAGACTGCCTGAGCACGTACTATCGCGCTTCCATCAGCTTCCGGAACAGTTCCAGCGCATCGGCGTTGTCCCACTCCCGCGGCCCGATGGCGCGGCGGATCACGAAGCCCTTTTTGTCGATGATGTAGGAGACGGGCAGCCGGTTGGCGCCATAGGCGTTAGCGATCTCCCCGATGGGATCCAGCACCAGGTCGTAGGAGAAATTATACTGATCGGCGAATTTCCTGATCTGCTCCTCCGGCTCGGCCAGGTTTACGGCCAGCAGCTTGAAGGGGTGTCCGGCCAGCTTCCTGTTGAGCCGGTCCATGGCGGGCATCTCCAGCAAGCAGGGCACGCACCAGGTGGCCCAGAAGTTGAGCATCACCACCTTGCCCTTGAAATCGCTGAGGCGGAACTGCTTGCCGTTGAGCGTCTCCCCGCTGAAATCCAGCGCTTTCACCGGGTCTTTCGGGATGTCCAGCAGCAGGGGATTGTGCTGCCGGGTCTGCGCCACCGCAGGTCCGGCGGCCGGTGCGATCAGGTTGCAGATCAGCGCGATGAGGACGAACTTCAGCCGGAAACCCATGGTTTTGCCTTACCCGTGCGGCGGTGGATGTCTGTGCTCACGTGCAGCTTACCATTGTTTCCAATTTCGAGCACAAAGGCGGTAGCCGCGTTCACACACGGGCGCAACTTCAGCAGCTTTGCCCTGGCTGTCTCCGCTCGAATCGAGCCGGGGGGAAAACGGGATCGACTATCGCCATGGAGGGCAGCGGCACAAAGAAGAAGGGACGTAGCATGAATGCGTCCACCTTCCCCGATCTGTGGAAGGGCGGAGCGCCTTTGCAACGCGGGGGGGCGTAGCGTCGGAGAAGCGGGATTTAATTATCAGGCTCCCGCGTGACGTCAAAGCTGCCCGAAACGGAATCCGGACAGGTTCCTGACGGGTCAAAAAAACCGGTGATGCCGGAAAACGTGCCCGTGATCCGGCCGCCTACCGGCCCGTAGGTGTCGATAGTGAGGGTCCCACCGGTACCGTTGACGCAAGTGAACGTCGGCGTAATGTAACTCGCGCTGATCGCGGTGCCCGTGAATGTCCCCACGCCAGATCCCTGCACACGAACGTCGAAGCTTGTATCGTAATCCAAGCTCGCTTCGTTCCACCCCTCGAGCATGAACAGGCCGCTCCTTGCAATCTCCGTTTGGAATACTCCGCCAATCCACGGGTCGAAGCCGCTTGGCGAAGAAGATGAAGCTGTTTCCGTGTAGGTGACCCCATCGATGGTGAATGTATCGGTGGGGGTATCGGGGACGGGGCTGACTGCGGGCTCTTCGTCACTGCAAACGGTGAGAATCATTGCCGTCAGCAGGCACGCCAGAATAACACCCCTCCAGTTTGCTGGTCCCATGAGTCCTCCCTGGACTCAGTTGGATTCATCTTAAGGACCATTACTGAATATTAAATTTAAATTGTATTTATCTCAATTGACAGAGTATAGGAGAATAAAATTATTTCGCCTCGTTACAGAATGCCGCGCTGGCGATCCCGCTCCGGCCTGTGCCGTCACGATTCCGGCCGCAGGGTGGGAAAGAGCAGCACGTCGCGGATGTTGGGCTGATCGAGAAGCAGCATCACCATGCGGTCCACACCCAGTCCGATCCCGCCCATGGGCGGCATGCCGTATTCCATGGCACGGATGAAATCCGCATCGTAGGGATGGGTTTCCAGATGTCCGCCGTGGCGGCGCGCCTCCTGCTCCTCGAACAGCGCGTTTTGCACCAGCGGATCGTTGAGCTCGCTGTACGCGTTGCCCAGCTCCCACCCGGCGATATAAGGCTCGAAGCGCTCCACTAGATCGGGGTCGCTGCGGTGCTGCTTGCACAGCGCGGTGGTCTCCTTGGGAAAGTCAACGATGAAGGTGGGCTGGATCAAGCGGGATTCGCACAGCGCCTCGAACAGCGCCGCCAGCGCCATGCCCCTGTTGTAGCCGCCCTCCAGCTCGATGCCGTTGCGCTCCAGGTGTTGGCTTACCGCCTCGTCGGAGAGCGCGGCGAAGTCGATGCCGGCCAGCTCGCCCAGGGCCTGCAGGAAGGTGATGCGCTGCCAGGGCCGCCTCACGTCAAGGCTCTGCCCCTGATAGGTAAACCGGGTGCTGCCGTGCACGGCCAGCGCGCAGCGCTCGTAGATGGCTTCGAAGTGCTCCATCATGTCGTGATAATCCGCGTAGGCCTCATAGAACTCCACCATCGTGAACTCCGGATTGTGGGAGCGGTCGATGCCCTCGTTGCGGAAATCCTTGCCGATCTCGAACACCCGGTCGAAGCCGCCCACCACCAGCCGCTTCAGGTAGAGCTCCGTGGCGATGCGCAGGTAAAGGGGGATGTCCAGCGCCTTGTGGTGCGTGGTAAACGGCGTGGCCGCCGCGCCGCCGTAAATCGGCTGCAACACCGGCGTTTCCACCTCCAGGTAGCCCTGTTCCAGCAGGTATTCGCGGAGGGTCTGCACGATCAGCGAACGCTGGCGGAACACGCGCGCCACGTCATCGTTGAGGGCCAGGTCCGCATAGCGTTGCCGGTAGCGGAACTCCACGTCCCGCACCTCGTCGTGCACCACCTGCTCTCCGCCGCGCACCTCCACCTTGGGCACGGGCAAGGGGCGGATCGCTTTGGCCAGCAGCTCGAAGCGCTCGGCCCGCAGCGTCAGCTCGCCGGTGCGTGTGCGCATCAGGGGCCCGTGGAGCCCCACGTAATCCCCCAGGTCGCAAAGCTGGAACACGGCGAAGGCCTCATCGCCCATGGCATCCTTGCGCAGGTAGATTTGCAGCCGCCGGTGATCGTCCTTGATGTGGGCGAAAGCGGCCTTGCCCATGTCGCGCAGGGCCACCAGCCGGCCCGCCACCGCCACCCGCTCCCCGCTTGCCAGCAACGCTTCGCCCTGCGCGATCAGCTCGCCGGCGCGGTGAGAGGGCCGAAAGCGATACGGATAGGGGTTGATCCCCATCTCGCGCAGCCGTTCCAGCTTCTCCAGCCGGATGCGGCGCGCGTCGCTATGGTCTCCCTTGTGGGCCAAGTGACGGATTAACGATTCGGGTTGATGATGTGCCGCCAAACAATTTACAGTGCCCTACCAATTACACTGCGGCTGGGCAAAGGCAACGCCGGCGCACCCGGCACGATGCGGCCGCACCCATCGGCAATTGCGGCAACTGTGGTAATTTCGGCAATTGAAATAATGCGGAGCGCTTACATTGACCGAAAACCCGCTCGATGCCCTGGCACGGCACGCGGCGCGCACGTCGTTCGCTGACCTGCCCGCCGAAGCCGTGCGGGCGGCCAAAACGTTCCTGCTCGATTCCCTCGGCGTGGCGGTGGCGGGCAGCGCGGCCCCCTGGGCGCGGCAGGTGCTGGCGGGCGCCGACCGCTGGGGCGCGGGGGAGGAGTCCACCGTGTGGGTGGGAGGGGAAAAGCTGCCGGCCGTCAGCGCGGCCCTCGTCAATGCCTACTTCACCCATTGCCTGGAGTTCGACTGCGTCCACGAGGGCGCCGTGGTACACCCCATGGCGACCGTTTTGCCCGCCTCCCTGGCCGCCGCGGAGCGACGCGGCGGGGTGGGGGGAGCGGAGTTCCTCGTGGCGCTGGTCGTGGGCGTGGACATTGCGACGACCCTCGGCCGGGCGGCCACGGGGCCGATCCGCTTCTTCCGGCCGGCCACTGCCGGCGCCTTCGGAGCCACCGCCGCCGTGTGCAGGCTGGCCGGGCTGGACGAGGAGGGTTTGCGAAACGCCCTGGGCCACGTGTACGGCCAGATCAGCGGCACCCTGCAGCCCCATGCGGAAGGCTCACCCCTGCTGGCCATGCAAATGGGCTTCAATGCCCGGGCAGCGCTCTGCGCGGCTGAGCTGGCAAGGCAGGGCATTCCCGCCCCGCGGGACGTGCTGATCGGCCCCTACGGATACTTCCCCCTGTTCGAGGCCGGCCAGTACGACCTGATGGAAGCCCTTCCGCGCCTGGGAACGGAATGGCAGGTGACGCAGCTCTCCCACAAGCCCTTCCCCAGCGGGCGACTGACCCACGGCGCCGTCGACGGCATCGTGCAGCTCATGGCGCGCCATGGCTTCGCCGCCGACGACGTCGAGGCCGTGACGGTGCGCGTGCCACCGCTGGCTTGGCGGCTGGTGGGCCGGCCGGACGTCCCCGACCCCGCGCCCAGCTATGCGCGGCTGTGCCTGCCTTTCGTCGCGGCCACGGCGCTCATTCACGGCACCGTGGACGTGCCCCACTTCGCGCCGCGGCAGCTGACCGACGCCCGCGTGCACGAGCTGGCCGGGCGGGTGGAGGTGCTCGCCGTCCCGCATGCGGACGAGCGGGCGATCACCCCGCAGCACGTGACGGTGCGCCTGCGCGGCGGCCGCAGCCATGAGATCGAGCTGGAGCACATTCTGGGGCATCCACAGGCGCCGCTCGGCCTGGCCCGGCATCTGGACAAGTTCCGCCGCTGTTGGGGCTACGGCCCGCGGCCCCTCGACCGCGGCGTCGGGGAAGCGTTGATCGAACGCGTGGAGCGTCTGGAGGAGATCGCGGACGTCGCGGAGCTGGTCACTCTGATGTGCGCTTGAGGGCAGCCGGGGCGGCTGGTCGAGGGTCCGTTGCAAAGGCGTGCAAGGCTTCCATAGCGCCATTTGTCACCGGCGATCGGTAAGAATCGCACCCAGTGTCCTGACTCAGAAGTTCCTGGAAAATTTGGGGCGACGTGATGGGCCATGATGGTCTCGCTAAAACCTCACCCCGCCTCCGCACTTAAAAGGGGCAGTACAGCCTCAGAAGACAGGATAGCCTTACACCCCTTATTATTTGGAAGCCCTCTCCGCGGTGTTCTTACCACAGGAGAGGGGCGAAGGTGCCGGCATAGCCCGGGAACGCCCATCGGTAGCTCCTCCTCTCCATTTGTGAAGAGCGGGCCGGGGGGGTGAGGTTTTACCGGAAAATATCAGCACCTTAGAGAAATTCTGCTCGCCTGACAGTCGCCACGATTAATTATCGAATGAATTTCTGAGTCACAACACCAGAGGGAGCAACGCGTGCCCGGGTCGGGTCTGCATCCGCCTGCAGGCGGCGGTCGTCAACGCCGTGCTTCCTGCC